>NZ_BAAHCA010000245.1:0-5954 GCF_054776295.1 Streptomyces sparsus | reverse complement strand
CCCCGCGGGTCGCCCCGCGAGGGTTCCGGTCGGGCCCGGCGCTGCCGCGTGCGTCAGCGGGTGGCGAGGTCCTCGGGACCGAAGGCGTCAGGCAGGAGTTCCGCCAGCGGCCGGACACCGCGCGCGGTGTCCATCAGCAGCTCGGGGCCGCCGTGCTCCCACAGCAGCTGCCGGCAGCGCCCGCAGGGCATCAGCAGCTCGCCGTTGCGGTCGCAGCAGCTGAAGTGGGTGAGCCGGCCGCCGCCGGTCGCGACGAGTTCGGAGACGAGTCCGCACTCGGCGCACAGCGCCACGCCGTAGGCGGCGTTCTCCACGTTGCAGCCGCTGACCGTGCGCCCGTCGTCCACCAGGGCGGCAGCGCCGACCGGGAACCCGGAGTAGGGGGCGTACGCCCGGGCCATCGCGGCCCGGGCCTGCGTCCGCAGTGCTTCGAACAGGGCGTCCTGCGAGGCGGCCGTCACTTGCCCTGCCCTCGCCGGTAGGACTTGCCGATGGTCTTCGGCACCCGCAGCCGCTGCGAGAAGAGAGCCAGCACCAGCAGCGTGGTGAGGTACGGGCTGGCTGCGACGAGCTCCTGCGGCACCGTGTCGGTGGTGGCGTACCAGACGACGAGCACCGCGCCGAGCACACCGTTGATGGCGGCCTGGCGCTTCTGCCCCTTGTACAGCTTCCACAGCGCGAGGCCGATGAGCAGCACCGCGAAGAGCAGCAGCAGCGCGTGCACCGTGGGTCCGCCGCTGCGCAGCCGCAGTGCGTCGGTGAAGCCGAAGAGGCCGGCGCCCATGGCGACACCGCCCGGCCGCCAGTTGCCGAAGATCATCGTGGCGAGGCCGATGTAGCCGCGGCCGTTGGTCATCTGGTCCTGGTAGAAGTGCACGCCGATGGTGAGGAAGGCCCCGCCGAGGCCGGCCATCGCGCCGGACACGATCACCGCGTAGTACTTGTACAGGTAGACGTTGACGCCGAGCGACTCCGCGGAGATGGGCGCCTCGCCGCAGGAGCGCAGACGCAGTCCGAACGGGGTGCGCCACAGCAGGAAGAACGTGCCCACGAACAGCAGCGCCGCCAGCAGGGTGAGCCAGGAGACGTTGCTCATGCCGCCGCGCAGGATGCCGGCTGCGTCGGAGACGAAGAACCAGTTGTGCCGTTCGACGCTGCCCAGCCAGTCGGCGAGGAGGGGGATGCTGAACGTCGGCATGTCGTCCATCGGTGGCGACTGCTTGTCGTTGCCACCCGCGGCGGCGGCGGCGCTGCCGTCCGCGCCGAACCACAGCTTGGCGAGGAACTGGACGGTGCCCAGCGCGAGGATGTTGATGGCGACACCGGAGACGATGTGGTCGACGCCGAAGGTGACCGTCGCGACGGCGTGCACGAGGCCGCCGAGCGCACCGCCGACGATGCCGGCGAAAGCGGCCATCCACGGACCGTGCTGCCAGCCGATCCAGCCGGCGGCGAAGGTGCCGAGCATCATCATGCCTTCGAGGCCGATGTTGATGATGCCCGCGCGTTCGGCCCACAGGCCGCCGAGGCCGGCGAGGCCGATCGGCACCGCGAGGCTGAGGGCGGCGGCGTACTGGGTGGACGCCGTGATGCTGTCGGCGCCGGTGATGACGCGCAGCGTCGACAGGGCGAGTACCGCGCCCGCGAGGATGAGCAGGACCACCGGGTAGGAGAAGCGGACCCTGCCGGGCCTCGCGTCAACGGCGTTCCTGCTGCTGAATCCCTTCTTGGTCAGCAGCGGGGGCAATTTCGTGCTCACTTGGCCACCTCCGCCGTGTTGTTCCGGCCGCCGTTGCCGGCTCCGGCGAGTTCTTCGCCGACCTTGCGCTGCTGGAGCTTGAGGCCGTAGCGCCGTACCACCTCGTAGGCGATGACGACGCAGAGCACGATGACGCCCTGCATCACGCCGACGATCTCCTGGGCGAACTCCTCGAACTCCAACTGGATGCCGGTGCGCTCCAGGAATCCCCAGAGCAGCGCGGCGAGCGCCATGCCGCCCGCGTGGTTGCGGCCGAGCAGGGCGATGGCGATGCCGGTGAAGCCGACGCCTACGGGGAAGTCGGTGCCGTAGTTGTAGGACTCGTTGAGCAGCGTCGGCATACCGACCAGGCCGGCGACCACGCCGGACAGCGCCATGGAGGTGACGATCATGCGCTTGACGCTGACGCCGCTCGCCTCGGCTGCCGTCTCCGAGGCGCCGACAGCCCGGAGGTCGAAGCCGAACCGGGTGCGGTTGAGCACGAACCAGTAACCGATGCCGACGACGACCGCGATGAGAATCGAGCCGTACACCGGATCAGGTGAGGTCGGGAAGGTGAAGAGGCGGCTGCTCTCCGGGATGTCCGGAGTGTGCAGCAGGTTGCCCTCCCGCTCGGCGAGCCGGCCCTCCCGGAGGAAGTAGGCGATGATCAGACCGGCGATGAAGTTCAGCATGATCGTGGTGATGACCTCGCTGACCCCCCGGCTCGTCCTGAGGTAGCCGGCGATGCCCGCCCACACCGCGCCGACCAGCATCGCGGTGGCGAGAATGATCGGGACCTGGATGATGCCGGGCGGGGTGAGCGCGCCACCGACCACGGCGGCGAAGAAGGCCGCCAGCCGGTACTGGCCGTCCACACCGATGTTGAACAGGTTCATCCGGAAGCCGATGGCCACGGCCACGGCGGACAGGTAGTACGGGATCGCCTTGTTGACGATCCAGACCTGGCTGTCACTGGTCGTACCGAAGTCGATCATGACGGCGTACGCCTGGAACGGGTTCTTGCCCGACATGGCGATGATGACCGAGGTGATGGCGAGCGCCGCCACGATGGCCAGCACCGGAGCGGCGGCTGCGAGCAGCAGCCGCTCCTTGTTGATCCTCTTCATCGGGCGTCACCGTCCTCGGGCGTGGCGTCCTGGGGAGCGGCGTCGCCGTCGGGCTCGGCGGCCGCAACCGGGCCACCGGACTCGAGGTGGCCGCTGGCGGCACCGGTCATGGCAGAGCCCAGCTCCTCCGGGGTGATGGTGGCGGGGTCGGCGTCCGCGACGAGGCGTCCGCGGTACATGACCCGCAGGGTGTCGGAGAGGCCGATCAGTTCGTCGAGGTCGGCGGAGATCAGCAGCACCGCCAGGCCCTCGCGGCGGGCTTCGCGGATCTGCTGCCAGATCTGCGCCTGGGCGCCGATGTCCACGCCGCGGGTGGGGTGGGCGGCGATGAGCAGCTTGGGGTGGTGGCTCATCTCACGGCCGACGATCAGCTTCTGCTGGTTGCCGCCGGAGAGCGAGGCCGCGGGCACGTCGATGCCGGGGGTGCGCACGTCGTACTCGGCGACGATGCGCTCGGTGTCGGCCCGGGCGGCCTTGATGTCGAGCCGTCCGCCCTTGCTGTTGGGCGGCTCGGTCACGTGACCGAGGATACGGTTCTCCCACAGCGGGGACTCCAGCAGCAGGCCCTGCCGGTGGCGGTCCTCGGGGATGTGGCCCATGCCCCCCTCGCGCCGCTTCCGGGTGGTGACGCGGCTGATGTCCTCGCCGTCGAGCACGATGCGCCCGCGGTCGGGCCTGCGCACGCCCATGAGGGCTTCCACCAGTTCGGCCTGGCCGTTGCCCTCGACCCCGGCGATGCCCAGCACCTCACCCTTGCGGATGGTGAGGGAGATGCCGTCCAGCACGTCGCGTACCGCGCCGTCGGAGTCGGTGGCCGACAGGTGCAGGTCGGAGACGGAGAGCATCTCGACGTCGGTGACGGTGGACTCGCGGGCCTCGGGGACGGGCAGTTCACTGCCCACCATCAGCTCGGCGAGCTCCTTCGGCGTGGTGTCCGCCGGGAGCACCGAGGCGACGGTGGTGCCGCGCCGTATGACGGTGATCTCGTCGGCGACGGAGAGCACCTCACCCAGCTTGTGCGAGATGAAGATGACCGTCAGGCCCTCGGCCTTGAGTTCGCGCAGGTTGTCGAACAGGGCGTCGACCTCCTGCGGGACGAGCACGGCGGTCGGCTCGTCGAGGATGAGGATGCGGGCGCCGCGGTAGAGGACCTTGAGGATCTCCACGCGCTGCCGGTCGGCGACGCCGAGGTCCTCCACGAGGACGTCCGGGCGGATGTTGAGGTGGTAGGCCTCGGAGAGCTCCACGATCCGCCGGCGGGCCGCGGCGCTGATGCCGTGCAGCTTCTCGGCGCCGAGAACGGTGTTCTCCAGGACCGTGAGGTTGTCGGCGAGCATGAAGTGCTGGTGCACCATGCCGATGCCGCGGTCGATGGCGTCGGCGGGGCTGTGCAGGACGGTCTGCTCGCCGTCCACCGTGATGGTGCCCTCGTCCGGCCTCTGCATGCCGTAGAGGATCTTCATCAGGGTCGACTTGCCCGCGCCGTTCTCACCGACGAGGGCGTGCACGCTGCCGCGCCGGACGGTGATGTCGATGTCGTGGTTGGCCACCACCCCCGGGAATCGTTTGGTGATCCCGTGAAGCTCGACCGCGGGCGGGCTGTCGGCAGGTGGGCTGCTGCTGGACGCTTTGATGGCGCACTCTCCTCGGCGCTCAGGAGTGGAGCGGTGGCGGTGTGGGGAAGGTGACGGTATCGCGCTCACGGGGAAGCTACGCGCGTAGCGTCAATACTGAGACGCGGGCCCGGCGGGGTGGTCGTGCTCCCGCCGGGCCCGGTGCAGTGCCGTCGGACGGATCAGTTGGAAACGGTGCTGCTGACCTTGATCTCGCCGTCGATGATCTTCTGCTTCGCCTCGTCGATCTGGTCCATGATGTCGTCGATGAAGCCGCCGGACGTGGCGAGCGAGACGCCGTCGTCCTTGAGGGCGTACTCCTTGTCACCGGACAGCGGCTCGCCGTCCTCGACGCTCTTGACGAGGTCGAAGACCGCCACGTCCACGTTCTTGATGGCCGAGGTCAGGATCGAGTCCTTGTACTTCGCCAGGCCGGGCTGCTGGTACTGGTCGGAGTCGACGCCGATCGCCCAGGCGCCGTCCTTGCCGGCGATCGCCTCGATGGCGCCCGTTCCGGAACCGCCGGCCGCCGTGTAGATCACGTCGATGTCACGCTCGAGCATGCCGGAGGCCTTCTGCTTGCCGGCGCTGGGGTTGTTGAACCCGCTGTCGTTGCTCTGCTCGATGTACTCGGAGGTGACCTCGATGTCGGCGTTGGTGTCCTTGACGCCCTGCTCGAAGCCGGCCTGGAACTTCTGGATCAGCGCGTTGTTGACGCCGCCGATGAAGCCGACCTTGTCGGTCTTGGTCTTGAGCGCGGCGGCGACGCCCGCCAGGTAGGAGGACTCGTGCTCGGCGAACTGCAGGCCGGCGACGTTCTCCGCCTGGGAGGGGCTGTCGACCACACCGAAGGTGGTGTCGGGGAAGTCCTTGGCGACCTTGTTGATCGACTTGCCGTAGGCGAAGCCGACCCCGATGACCGGGTTGTACCCCGCGTTGGCGAGGGAGGTGAGGCGCTGCTCGCGCGTCGCCTCGGTCTCGTTGTTGCCGGCGGTCATCTCCTTGCCGCCGACGCCGAGCTCCTCCTTGGCACGGTCGAAGCCGCGGGCGGCCGACTCGTTGAAGGAGTGGTCGTCGCGACCACCGACATCGAAGGCGAGGCCGACACCCTTGTCACCACCGGACTCGGTGGAGCTCTCGCCGCAGGCGGCGGTGGTGAAGGCGAGGGCCGCGGTGGTGGTGACCGCGGCGGCGACTTTGGTGAACCGACGCAAGAGAGGGTCTCCTTCGACTCCCGAAGCGCCTCTTCCGGCGCTGGCTTCCGGCCCAGAGTAACGCGCGTAGATGCCAGGTAAAGGGCTGGCCGGTCTCCGTTATCGATTCGGTGCTAACGGCGAGTTTCGGCCACATCAACACACCACGGACGGCATGCGGCGGGACACCCCCGGCGACGTCCGCGCGGCCCCGCTCCCCCGGCTGCCGGGGTGGCCCGGACGTGCCGGTGCCCCGGCGGGGCCCCGATGGTTCGGGGCC
>NZ_BAAHCA010000244.1:0-5965 GCF_054776295.1 Streptomyces sparsus | reverse complement strand
CTGGCCGCGCCCACGGCAGGCGGACCGCCGAGCCTGATGACCGGGGCGGCCAACGCCGTGGCGGCCAGGGCGGCGATCGAGCCGAGCGCCTCGGTGCGTCCGATGACGTGCGCGTAGTCCCGGCGCGCGCCGGCTCGGCTCAGCTCCTCGTAGGCGAGCGCCTGGAAGGTGCCCGACCGCAGGGCGGAGCCCGCTCCCCACAGCACGAAGCCGACGGCGAACGCCGGATAGGACGGCAGCCACGTCCAGAGGGCGAAGCCCGTACCCGTCAGCAGAGGAGCGACCACCAGCAACCGTCGCCGGGAGAAGAGGTCGGCCCAGAGGCCTGAGGGGATCTCCAGGACGAACGTGGTGACGGACCAGATCACGAACAGCGAGGAGACCTGGGCGGCCGACAGGCCCGTCTCGGTGAACAGCAGCGCGTAGACGGGATAGAGCAGCACGAAGTCCTCGAGCCACGCGTAGGCGTAGAGCCGGCGGGCGAGGACGGTGGCGGGTGAAGGTCAATGTCGACGGAACATGTGTCGAGCCTACGCCGCCCCCTTCCCCGGCGACAGCGCCTTTCTCCGCACTCCCCGCCCCTCCCTCGACGGCCGCCGGACGGGGTTCACATGCGGTCCTGCCGCGCGGCCGGCACCTGCCGGGAGGGTACGGCCTCCCACGGAACACGCGAGAACACGGGCGACCGTGCTCCGGGGAGACCACTCAGGGGGGTGGCGCCACCAGGCCCACCTCGTAGGCGAGGATCACCAACTGCACTCGGTCGCGGGCGTCGAGCTTGGCGAGCAGCCGAGTCAGGTAGGTCTTGGCGGTGGCTACGCTGATGAACAGGTGCTCGGCGATCTCGGTGTTGGACAGCCCCTTGGCGACAAGGGTCAGTACCTCGCGTTCCCGGTTGGTGATGCCGTCGAGCCGCGCCCGTCGCGGTGGCGCCGCCGCGGGGCGGCCGGCGAACTCCCTGATCAGCCGACGAGTCACGCTCGGCGCGATCAGCGCGTCCCCTGCCGCGACGATGCGAACGGCGGCCAGGATGTCCTCCAAGGCCATGTCCTTGACGAGAAACCCGGAGGCGCCGGCGCGCAGGGCTCCGTAGACGTCCTCGTCATCGTCGAAGGTCGTCAGGACCACGACACTCGTGGAGCAGCCGCTCGTGGTGATCAGCCGAGTGGCTCCGATGCCGCCGGTGCCGGGCATGCGGAGGTCCATCAGTACGACGTGCGGATCCAGTTCGGCCGTCAGTCGGACCGCTTCGGCGCCGTCTCCGGCCTCACCCACCACCCTGATGTCCGCGGTGTCGCCCATGACCATGCGCAGGGCGGTGCGAACCAGGGGCTGGTCGTCGGCGAGTACGACGCGGATGGTCATCGGGTTGCGGCCTTCGCTTCCGTGGCCGGGCACGGCTCTGCCGGTAGCGGAAGTCGGACCGTCACCAGGAAGCCGTGCCCGGGGCGCGGACCGGCACTGAATGCGCCGTGCAGCAGGCTGACGCGCTCGCGCATGCCGACCAGGCCGTATCCGGCGTCCGTGCCGGTGTTGCCGCTGCCGCCCTTCCCGGGATCGGCGATCTCGAGGGCGAGTTCCTTCTCACGGTAGTCGACGCTCACCAGGCACGTATCGGCACCGGAGTGACGCAGGACGTTGGTCACCGACTCCTGGATGACCCGGAACGCGGCGAGTTCGACGTCGGCGGGCAGCGGGCGGCGGCGTCCCCGCCACCGCACCTCCACCCGGACGCCGGCGGTCGCGGCCCTCGCGGCAAGTGTGTCCACGTCCACCAGTCCGGCGGCGGGTTGCGGAGGCGCCTGTTCGGGCTCGACACCCCGCTCAGGCTCTTTCCCCTCCTGCTCGGCCTGGCGCAGCGCGCCGAGCGTCCGGCGCAGGCCGGCGAGCGTCTCGCGTCCTGCCTGCTCCACGGTTCGCATCGCCTCGCGTGCCATGGCCGGTTGGGTTTCGAGGACCCGGGCCGCCGCCCCGGCTTGCAGAGCGATGATGCCGATGCTGTGGGCCACCGTGTCATGCATCTCCCGGGCGATGCGCAACCGTTCGGCGGTGACCGCCTGGGCGGCGGCCCTGGCGTGCAGTTCTTCGGCGTGGGCGCGGGCCTGGGAGGCCGAATTGCCGATGAGCCAGGCGATGACCACGGTCAGGGCCACGAACGGTTCGGGCGCGGTCCCGGAGTCGTCCCCCGTGACAGGTCGAAGGACGAGGTAGCAGGCGAGCACCCCCAGCGCCCCGGCCGACGCGGCGAGGGAGGTTCGCCGGGACCGGGTGGCCGCGACGTGACACAGGGCGGCGTTCACGCCGAGGAACTGCAGGGGTGGGATCTCGTCCTGGCGCCAGGCGGCCGTGGACACGACCGTGGCGGCGACGATCAGACCGTAGGCCGGCACTGCGCTGCGGCCCAGCAGCACGCAGCCGACCAGGGCCAGCACGAACGCGAGGGCGAGCAGCGACCGTGCCTGGAGCGAGTCCAGGCCGTCCCGGGGATAGTTGAGCGAATAGGCCTGCTGCGACGGGAGCAGAACGTACTCGACGACGGGTTGACCTGCCGCAGCGAACCACACCAGCGCCGTCCACAGGCCCGGCGGAACGCGCTTGAGCAGTGGCAGAGGCGGTGTGGTGGGCATTCGGTGATCGTAGGCGCGTGTGTGTGGCCGGTCATCCGACCTGGGCTGTACGACCGAGGTCGACATCCGTGCCGTGCGGACTGTCAACCGCGGTGGGACGACGGGCGGGGCCGCGGACCGGCATCGTCTTCCTGTGATCGAAGTCAACGAGCTCACGAAGCGGTACGGCGACATGACGGCCGTCAGAGACCTGTCCTTCACCGTGCGACCGGGCCGGGTGACCGGTTTCCTCGGTCCGAACGGTGCGGGCAAGAGCACAACGCTGCGGATGCTTCTCGGCCTGCACGAACCCACCAGCGGCACGGCCACCATCGGGGGCCGTGCCTTCCGTGAGCGGCCCCGCGGTCTGCGCCATGTCGGTTCCCTCCTCGACGCACAGGATGTGCACGGCGGCCGCGATGCCATGGCGCAGTTGTGCGCTCTGGCGCGCAGCAACCGCATCCCGCGGCAACGCGTGAAGGAGGTGTTGCGGGAGGTCGGCCTTGCGGAGGTCGCCGGGCGCCGCGTCGGCGGTTTCTCGCTGGGCATGAAGCAGCGGCTCGGTATCGCCTCCGCCCTGCTCGGCGACCCGCCGGTGCTGCTCTTCGACGAACCGCTCAACGGCTTGGACCCGGCAGGAGTGCGGTGGGCGCGCGGCCTGTTCGGGCGGCTCGCAGCCGAGGGCCGCACGGTGTTCCTCTCCAGCCACCTGATGTCCGAGATGGAGCACACCGCCGACCAGTTGGTCGTCATCGGCCGGGGCGAACTGATAGCGGCGGAGAGTCTCGCGGTGTTCGCAGCCCGCGGTGCCCAGCGGGGCGTTCAGGTGCGCACGCCGTCCGCAGCCACCTTGCGGCATCTGCTGTCGGCCGAGGGCGCCACAGTGTACGAGGAGGGCGACAAGCTGGACGTGACCGGGCTGACCGCGGACCGGATCGGGGAGATCGCCCAGGAGCACGCCATCCCGCTACGCCACCTCAGTACCCGGTCGGCCTCCCTGGAGGACGTGTTCATGGAGCTCACCTCCGGCAGCGTCCAGTACCTCGCAGGGGGATCGTGATGGCCTCGTCCCCCATGCCCTCGGCGGCGGACGCCTCTTCCGGCGAGCTGAACGTCCCCGACCCCCGCCCCCGCTTCCGGGACCTGGTGGCCGCCGAGTGGATCAAGCTGCGGTCGCTGCGCTCGACCTGGATCGCCTACGGGGTTACTGCTGCGGCCGTGGTCGCGTTCAACGCGGGCACCGCCTACGACACGTACCGTCACTGGACGGAGCGGAACGCGGCGGACCGGGCCGCCTTCCTCCGGGACGGGATCCCCCTCCAGGAGGCGTTCACCCCGAACGCGGCCATGGTCATGATGCTCGCGCTCGGGGCGGTCGGTGCGTTGGTGATCGTCGGTGAGTACAGCACGGGGACCATTCGTACGACGTTCGCCGCCGTCCCGGCCCGTCGTTCGCTGATGGCGGCCAAGGCGGTCGTCGTCACGGCGGTCACAACTGTCTTCGGCACGCTTGTCGCGGGAGCCTCGTTCGGCCTGACCCAGGTGATTCTCGACCGCCGGGGCCTGGGTGTCTCCCTGGACGACCCCGGAGCCCTACGCGTCGTGTGGGCATCGGCCCTCGTCGCACCGGTGTGTGCGCTCGTCGGCATGGCACTCGGCGCTGTCATTCGGCACACCGCAGCCACCATGACCGCCTCTGTCGTGGTTCTCCTGCTGCTTCCTCTCGCACTCACCGACGACCGCTACTGGTCGGCGGTCGCCGGGCACACCCTCCCGTTTCGGGCGTGGCTCCGGCTTGTTGAGGTCGGCCACTCCCCTGCCGCCTACCCCTGGTCCATCAGCGGAGCCTGGACCGTGTACGTGGTGTGGGCGCTCGCCGCAGCAGCACTGGCGACCACAGGAGTGCAGCGGCGTGATCTCTGAGCGGGCTCACACAGAACGCGGACACAAAGAAACCCTTGCAAAGAAGTGCTTGCAAAGCTGTCTTTGCACCCTTACCTTGAGGGCATGAGCGAGCATGCGAACCCCGCGAAGCAAGTGAAGACCCCCGGACCGGGCAACGGTGGTGACGATCCGGACGTGCGCAGTCTCGATCCGCGGTCGTTGCGGGCCCTGGCCCATCCCCTGCGACTGCGGATCCTGAGCGCGCTGCGCGAGTACGGCCCGGCCACCGCGTCCGGGCTGGCGGAGCGGCTGGGCGAGTCCAGCGGCGCGACCAGTTACCACCTGCGGCAACTGGCCGTGCACTCCTTCGTGGTGGAGGACACCGAGCGCGGCACCGCCCGTGAGCGCTGGTGGAAGGCCGCGCACCGCGGCACCCGGCTGGACCGGGTCGACGAGTTGCACCAGCACCCCGACCCGGAGGTGGCCGGCGCGCTGAACGCCTTCCTGTACGAGGTCGCGGCCACCCACACCAGGGAGTTGGACACCTGGCTCGGCACCCAGTCCGAGTGGTCGCCGGAGTGGCGCCGGGACGGTCAGGACCTCAGTGACTTCACGCTGCGTCTGAACCCGGCGCAGACCCTGGAGTTGACGCACAAGCTGCACGACGTGATCGAGCAGTACCGGGAGCGCAACCCGGAGGGCGACGACGCGCCGGATGACGTCGAGCGGGTCCGGGTGCACGTGCACGCCTTCCCGCGCAGGGCCGACTGACGCCCCGCACGGACCCGACCCGTTCCGCCACCCACCACGACGCTCCAGGAGTCCCGATGCACTGCGACATCCACGCGCTGACCGCCCGCCATCGGGCAGCGGAACTGCACGCCGCCGCCGCCGCGCACGAGCGGGCGTCCGCCCTCACCCACCGGGTTCGCCGCCGGCCGGAGGTGCTGGCGGCCGCACGTCGCCGGGTCGGCTGGGCGCTGGTCGGTACCGGACTGCGGCTGGTGCAGGCGGAACGTCTCCCGGTGGGAGCGGGCTATTGACCGCGACTCCCCCGATACCGGCGAGCGCCCTCTCGCCGGTGTCCGACCGGCGCCCGCTGGCGAGTGTGCTGGCCGCCAACGTGGTGTCGGTGCTCGGCACCTCGCTGACGTTCCTGGCCGTGCCCTGGTTCGTGCTGGAGACCACCGGCAGCCCGGCCAGGACAGGGCTGGTGGCCTTCTGCGCCACAGTCCCGCTCGCGGCCTCCGCCCTGCCGGTCTGGCACCGGCTCTGCTGGTGGTCGGCGGGGTCTATCTGCTGGCCACGCTCGCGCCGCTGGTCGTGCGGGCGTTCCGCGGCATGGACCGGCCCGCCGACGTCACACCTGCGGCAGCCGCTGAAGCAGTCCCCAGGTGAACTCCGCCACCACCGGACGCGGTTCGCCGCCGTCGGCGGCCGGCGCGGTGAACGCCAGCCGCCAGCGGGTCGGCGCG
>NZ_BAAHCA010000243.1:0-5969 GCF_054776295.1 Streptomyces sparsus | reverse complement strand
CGGCCCCCGAGGCCGGCCCCGGCCCGGTGGCCCACCGCCCCCGACCGCTGCGCCTCCTGGTCGCCGACGACAACCCCGTGGTGCGCGCCGGGCTCACCGCACTGCTCTCCGACCGCGAGGACATCACCGTCGTCGCCGAGGCGGCGGACGGAGCCGAGGCGTACGAGTCGGCCCGGCGGCACCGGCCCGACGTCGTACTGCTGGACGTGCGCATGCCCGGCGTCGACGGCCTCACCGCCCTGCCCCACCTGGTACGCCTCGCCCCCGTGCTGATGCTGACGTACAGCCAGGAGAGCGAGGTCGTGCACGAGGCGCTGCACCTGGGGGCGGAAGGCTACCTGGTGCACGGGGAGTTCACCGCCGAGCAACTCGTCCGCGCCGTCCGGGACGTGCGCGAGGGCAACGCGCACTTCACCACGACCGCGTCCACGGCGCTGCTCGCACGGTTACGAAAGGGCACCATCCGCGCCCCCGGAACGCCAACTGTCTCGACTCCCGGGCCATTTCCCCGGACCTCTTCGCACGCGCAACCTGTTGTGGCAGAGTCACTCTCCGGAAGTGCACGGGGCGCGTCCGCGCCGGACGGGCCCCCGCCCGTTCGGGTCGGGGAGCCGGCTGAACGCTTCGGGCTGAGCAGCAGGGAGGCCGAGATCATGTCGCACATCGCGTCGGGCATGGCCAACGCACAGATCGCCGCCACCTGTTTCGTCGCCGAGAAGACGGTCAAGAACCACATCAACCGCATCTTCACCAAGCTCCACACGACCACCCGCAGCGAGGCCATCGCTGTCTGGCTCGGCACCGCCCGAGGAAGGACGGCAGGCCATGGCTGAGCACCCACGCACCGCCAAGTACCGTCAATGGGCCCGACTCTGGGCCTACGGGCCCACGCCGGGCGAACGCCCCGAGGCGTACCGTTCCCCAGCCACGGGGACTGACGCATCGGCCCTGCCCCAAGAGGGAGACCACCATGCACTTCCTGAACTTCCCGAAGAACCGCCACCAGCACGACGACAGAGGCCAGACAGCCGTCGAGTACCTCGGCATCCTGGCCGTAGTAGCCGCAATCATCGTCGTGCTGCTGGGGACGGACTTCGGTGGAGCTATCGTCGACGCCATCAACGAACAGATCGAAAAGGTAACTGGTGGCTGAGCAGCCAAGGTGATCGAGGGCAGGCCTTCCCCATTTACGTCGCCGTTGTGGGCGGCCTGTTCTTTTTGGCTTTCGCCTACTTTGCTGTCGGGCAAGCAGCTGCGAACAGAAACGAGTCTCAGGGGGCGGCCGATGCTGCCGCGCTTGCAGCCGCTCATGAGGCTCGCGATTACCTGGCTGAAGCGTTGCTAGAAAGCATTTCTGACCCGACTTCTTGGGGCGACCTGCTCGATGCCGGGCCTTTCGCTGCTCCGTCAGCCTGTGATGTTGCACAGGAGTTCGCGCACAAGAATAACGCCGACCTTGAGAACTGCAACCTACTCGCCTGGCCTGGTCGGGGATATGAAGTCACGGTCATAGGGCGTGAAGGCGTCGTAAATTCGGTCGTACCTGGTGGTGACGCCACGCGGTCAAAGAACTCGGCCTCAGCGGCTATTGAGCCTCTGTGTCGGATCGACCTGGATGACATTGCTGAGGATGAAGCGAGTGATGCTCCAATTGAGTTGCGCTGCAAAGATGGCAGGGTTGTTATTGATCCTGATCAGCCTCGAATTCCTAGCGTAATTAGCAAGATATTTGCCGTTCGGCTGGTTGAGTGATGGGTGAGGAGTAGAAGGTGCGACGACAGCGTTTCGGTCATGAACGCGGGGATGGGAAAGTGGCTGTTGCGGTCCTGGCGGTAGTGGTCTCTTCGCTCGCGCTGTTCGGTTGCAGCAGTAACGGGGAGGGTGAAGAGGTGAAGGGGAATAAACCCTCCGAGGGGCGGTCGTCTGGTGACGAAGCCACTAACTCGCCGCCCAGTGAAGTCGACACAGACAGCGTGATCGGCGAGCTGCGCGGAGATGGGTTCGTCGTATCGGTGCATTCAGCCACGCGAGATGGTGGTGGATTCGTGACGGTGCAGGCCACGCTGAAAAATGAGGGCGAAAAGACCATGACGTCGAACAAGTGGGGCTCTCCTGAGACGGCACTGAAATCCAAGTCCTCAATATCTGGCGCGACTCTGATTGATCGGCAGGGGAAAAAGCGGTACATGGTTCTCCGAGACACCGATGGTGAGTGCCTCTGTACTACAAATCTCGTGCGCATCAAGCCGAATGAGGAGCGCGCGATTTATGCTCAGTTTCCTGCCCCCCCCAACGACGTGACTGAAGTGGACCTGCTTATTCCCACTCTGAGTCCCGCTTCGATTGAAATCTCAGAGGGGTGAGTGCGATGAAACGTCAAAGGTTTCTCGCTGTGCCTGCGGTCTCGGCTGTCGTCGCAATCCTCGCCCTGGCCCTCGCGCCCTCCGCCCATGCCGAGGATCCGCCGGGTGTGCCGGCGAACGAGGATGCCCCGGTGGAGATCGACGCGAAGTCGCCGCAGCTCAAGATGCGCGACGGGGCGACGCTGGCCGAGCCTCGGGTGATCGACATCGTTCAGGTGGTCGAGGACGAGGGCGGCGAGGAGCGGCGGGAGGACTCCAACGCGAAGACGAAGTTCACGTTGCAGGCGGAGGTGCTGTTCGGCAAGGACAGCGCCAAGCTCAACGACGAGGCCAACACCCGCATCAAGGAGATCGCGGGTGAGATCAACACCCAGCGGGCCTCGGAGGTCAACGTCTTCGGCTTCACCGACAACCTGGGCTCGTACGCGCACGGTGTGACGCTTTCCAAGAACCGTGCGGAGGCCGTGCACAAGCAGCTCGTCACGGACCTGACGGACACCAGCGCCACCTTCAACATCCGTGGCTACAGCGAGGATTACCCCATCGCGTCCAACGCGACGGAGGAGGGCCGGAAGAAGAACAGGCGGGTGGAGGTCTCCTTCCCGCGCTCCGGGGACTAGGCCGAATCGTCGGAACTCCTCCCGCCGGCCGAGGCGGTCGTTGATGATGTCCGTGTGACTCACCGCATCAGCGTTCTGATCTCGGCCTTCGGCGTGCTCGTCGGCATGGCGCTGCTCGTCGTTGCCGTCAGTGAGTACCGTTCAGGGGCGTCGGGGCTGTGGGTCGGGGCCGGCGCTGCGGTGTTCTTGAGTGCCCTGTACGTGCTTGTGCGGGACGTGCGGCGACTCCGCACCGCGTCGACGCCCTGACGGTGGCGAGGTCTGCGACCGGCTTCGGACGTGGGCCATCGGCGGCACGGTTCGCGAACTCCCTCACCCGCCCCCCGACATCAGCAGGACCTGTACACCGGGCTGGAAGGAGAGCCGCCGCCATGGAGCTGTACCCGCAGGCAACGCCGTACGCGGAGGGCATGCTGGACGTCGGTGACGGTCACCGCCTGTACTGGCGGACGTACGGGAACCCCGAGGGCAAGCCGGCCGTCGCCCTGCACGGCGGGCCCGGGTCGGGTTGCGGCCCCGGGTGGGCCAGGTACTTCGACCCGGCTGTCTACCGGGTGGTGCTGTTCGACCAGCGGGGCTCGGGCCGCAGTACCCCGCACGCGGGCGAGGCCGTGGTGTCCCTGGAGAGCAACACGACCGACCACCTGCTGGCGGACATCGAGCGGTTGCGTCGTCATCTCGGGGTGGAGCGCTGGCTGGTCTTCGGGGGGTCGTGGGGCACGACGTTGGGCCTGGCCTACGCCCAGCGGCACCCGGACCGGGTCAGCGAACTGGTGCTGTTCAGCGTGGTGACGACCAGCCGGCAGGAGGTGGAGTGGGTGACCCGTGACGTCGGCCGGTTCTTCCCCGCCGAGTGGGCCCGCTTCCGTGCGGGCGTGCCCGCCTCGGACCGGGACGGGAACCTGGCCGAGGCATACAGCCGGCTGCTGCACGATCCGGACCCGGCTGTGCGGGACCGGGCGGCGCGGGACTGGTGCACGTGGGAGGACACCCATGTGTCCCTCCAGCCCGGGCACCGCCCGAACCCGCGCTTCGAGGACCCGGTGTTCCGGCTGGCCTTCGCCCGTCTGGTCACGCACTACTGGAGTCACGCCGCCTGGTTGCCGGACGGCGCCCTGCTGCGCGGGGCCGCAGGGCTGGCGGGCGTGCCGGGGGTGCTGGTGCACGGTCGGCTCGATCTGAGCAGCCCGCCCGACGTGGCCTGGCAGCTCGCGCGTGCCTGGCCGGGCAGCGAGCTGCTACTGGTCGACGACGCGGGGCACGGCGCGCAGACCGACGGCACGGTGTCCGCCCTGCTCGCCGCCATGGAACGGTTCGCGCACCGCGCGCCCTGACCGAAGGTCACCGCCCACCCGCGCCACCGCTCACCCGCGCCGCCGCCCACCCGCGCCGTCACCTGGTCGTCCAGGCAGGCCCCTCCGTGGCGCCGTCCACCCGGTCGGCTCAGTGCGGCACGCCAGGCATCGGCACCGGTACCGGGCGGAACCGTCCGCGACGGAACCGGCGATCCGCGGAGTCACGGCGCCGTGACCCCTGGTGCACGAGTTCGTCAAGTGGTCGTCGCTCGACAACGGGGCGCAACGGACGGGAGGATGGTGATCACCGTTTTCCGAGCATTAGGGAAGGACAACACATGGCCACCACGCGCATCGCGAAGACGCACTGGGAGGGCAACCTGATGGAGGGCAAGGGCTCCGTCGAGCTCGCCTCCTCGGGGGTCGCCACCCACGAGGTCAGCTGGCCCTCCCGCGCGGAGGAGGCGAACGGCAAGACGAGCCCCGAGGAGCTGATCGCCGCTGCCCACTCGGCGTGCTACTCGATGGCGTTCTCCCACGGACTGGCCGGCAAGGGCCACACCGTCGAGTCGCTGGACACCCAGGCCGACGTGACCTTCCAGCCCGGTGAGGGCATCACCGGCATCGTGCTGAAGGTCCGCGCCACCGTGCCCGGCCTCTCCGAGGAGGAGTTCCAGGCGGCGGCGCAGGACGCCAAGGCCAACTGCCCGGTGAGCCAGGCGCTGGCCGGGGTCAAGAACATCACCCTCGAGGCCGAACTCGTCTGAGTCGTCCTCCCGGTCGCCGGGTCCGCGCCGCCCAAGCGCGGCCCCGGCCCCCGTGCAGGCCCCGGCGCCCGTTCAAGGGCCGGCACCCGTTCAGGGGCCGGCGGGCCGCTCGGACTCCACGATCACCCGCACGCCCCTGCGCAGACCCCAGCCGTCCATCGTGCCGGCCTCGGACTCCAGCACGTGCCGGGCCCGAAGGCGCAGGCCGCCCAACCTGCCCGGCGGCATGGTGCGCACCGCCAGCACCCGCAACTCCCGGTCCAGGTAAGCCACATCGATGGCGAAGCGCATCCGGAAGGTGTGCACACCGCTTGCGGGTGTCAGCAGCATCGCCCCGGAGACGCCGTCCCTGCCGAGCAGCCCCCGGGTGCGGCGTCGGTAGGACGCGGCGATCTCCAGCGGCACGGTGAGTCCGCCGACGAGCAGTGTGCCCCGGCCGTCGCGCAACCGTCCCGATCCCCGCATCGCCGTCCTCCTCACCCTCGACGTCGTCGCCTGTCCGGCAACGGGCCCGGGGGTCACGCTAGTTCAACAGCGCGGGACGGGCCCCGCTTCACCGGCAGCAGGACTCCGCACGGCGACCGCGGCCCGATCCGGTGGCTCACGGCGCCCGATGACCGGCGGCTGCGCCCCCGGCCCCGGCCCCGACCCCGGGCCCGACTCCGTCCCCGGCCCCGGCCCGGTCCGTATGCTCTGCCCGTGGACCCCTTGCTGACCGTTCTCGCCGCCGCGTACGGCGCCGCCGCGGGGCTGCTGCTGCCACGGCCCGGCTATCGGCTGGCGGTGGAACCGGAGGAGGAGTGGGCCTCGGCCTGCCCGGCCGGTCACGAGTTGCCCGGCTGGATCGGCAGCAACCGCTGCGAGGCGTGTGCGGGGGACCGCTACGGGCCGTCCGCCGTGCGCTGCGCGCTGGTGACGGCGGTG
>NZ_BAAHCA010000242.1:0-5979 GCF_054776295.1 Streptomyces sparsus | reverse complement strand
GGGCACTGCCGCGCAGGCCGGCTCGGGCCGCGCAGGTGGGCCACGCCCCCCAGCCCTGGGCGGCCTGGACCTTCTCCGCGATGGTGATCTGCTGTGCGCGGCTGGCCCGGTCGGCGGTCGGCGCGTACGTGGTGCCGCCGTAGGCGGCCCAGGTGGCCGCCGAGAACTGGAGGCCGCCGTAGAAGCCGTTGCCGGTGTTGATCTGCCAGTTCCCGCCGCTCTCGCACGCGGCGATGCGGTCCCAGGTGCCCCCGTCCGCCGCCGAGGCGGTGCCGGTGGCGACGGTGAGCAGGGCGAGCGGCGTGACGACGGCTGCCGACAGTGCCGCGATCCGCACGGCGTTCCCGCGACGTAAGGACATGCGTTCCCTCTCCACGGACCCGGGCGCTCGGACCGGAGCGGCGGTCCGGCGCGTCGGACGCCCGACCGGCCGCCCGGCCCGTCCGCCGACGGGTGGGGCGAGCGTGCTGCCCGGCGCCACCCGTGAAGGGGTGACGTCCGGAGCGGTGCGGTCGGCGGACCGTCCCGAGCGGTGCTCTGTGCACACGGTCGCCGAATGTAAGGAGGCTCGGACGCCGGCCACAAGCAGTCTTCGGATTCCGCAGGCCAGTTGCGTTGTACCGCCGGTAACCGGGCCCGCCTGACCGGCCCGCCTGACTCCTTTGTACTGACAAAACTGCTTAAGCTCGGCAGGCGATGTGTGCCGGCTCACGACGTGAATATGCGGGCGGCACATGCCTCTTGACACTGTGTCACCACCGAGGGCGCGCGCTTCACCGTGCGCAACCACTCGTCGAGTCAGTCCGACGTGGTGCGTGACCGCTGACACATGTTGCCCGTTGTCATGGCGAACCAGACCCGACTGCCAGGAGTCTCCTGTGTCCCCCATGCTCGACGTCAGCAACGACGTCCGCGCCGAGATCGGCGAAGAAGAAGCCGCTCGCCTGCTGGCCGGCGAGACCGCGCCCGGCAGCTACGACTGCACGTCCTGCCGCACCCCCGGCGACACCAGCAAGGAACGCACCAGCACGGTGCTGTTCGTCGGTGACGAGACGGCCGTGCTCGCCTTCGCCCACGCCGGCTGCATTCCGTCCCAGATCGTGAAGGTCTCCGAGGACCAGATCCAGGGCGCCGTGCGCACCATCGCGGCCGAGGCCGGCACCGCCGCGCAGATCCCCGCGCCCGCCGGGGAGCCGGCCGACCGGCAGGCCGTGCTGGGGGTGACCTGCGGCCAGGTCCTCATCGACGAGCAGCTCTTCCCCGCGATCGTCGTGGAGCCGACCGGGCCGATCGCCCGCCCCGGCACCGACGGCACCGAGGACGAGTTCCTCGCGCTGCTCACCGAGGCCGGATTCCACCCGGTGACGGACGTGGCGGAGCGCCCGGCGGGCATCGAGGGCTGGTCGGTGCTGCTCGCCATGGGCAAACTGCACGCCGTCCTGCAGCCGGGCCCCGACTCCGGCAAGTCCAACTCGTGGTGGCAGGCCCACCAGCCGCTGTCGGTCACCGACGAGTGGCGCGTGTCGGCGAGCCGCACCAACACCGTGCTGGTGTACGCGGCGCCGTCCGGATCCATCGGCCAGCAGCCGCGCGAGGACATGCTGCGGGATGCCCTCGAACAGGCCGCGAAGAACGGTCAGTTGGCAGCCGCCGCGATGCCGCTGGCCGGCACCTGAGCACGGTTTCCCCCGCTCGGCCCCGCATCCAGCGGGGCCGTCACCTCGTTGGCATCAGCGTGCAGCCATACGAACACTCCCGCGCCCATCACCCGCATCTCAACCACGGGCAGATCCCCGGTATGCGCCCGGCGTACGAGGTCACACCGGAGCCGTCCGCCACTCCGATCTACGACTCGCTGTACGCCGAGTACCGCAGGTTGTTCCGGACCCTGCCCGGGGACCGGGCGGGCGAGGAGGGGCTGAGGTTCGAGGGGTTCGGCAGCACTCAGGGCACCGGCATCTCCGGACCCACGTGGTACGACGACCGCCGGACGCGGGGCGCGCTGCCCGCCGCGCTGCCGCCCGGCTCGCGGGACGGTCGACGGCGCGACCTGTGAGACCCGTTCGGCCCCACCGGTTCACCGGTGGGGCCGAACGGGTCTGCTCATGTCGCGCGGGCCGTGCTCACTTCTTCCGGCCGCGCTTCTCGCGCACCCGCACCGAGATGTGCACGGGAGTTCCGGTGAAGTCGAACTGCTCCCGCAGCCGGCGCTCGATGAAGCGCCGGTAGCCCGCCTCCAGGAAGCCGGAGGCGAACAGCACGAACCGCGGCGGCCGGGTCCCCGCCTGGGTGCCGAAGAGGATGCGGGGCTGCTTGCCTCCGCGCACCGGGTGCGGGTGCGAGGCGACGAGCTCACCCAGGAAGGCGTTCAGCCGTCCCGTGGGCACCCGCGTCTCCCAGCCCGCGATGGCCGTCTCGATCGCCGGGACCAGCTTCTCCATGTGGCGGCCGGTCCGTGCGGAGACGTTGACCCGGGGCGCCCACTGGACCTGGACCAGGTCCCGCTCGATCTCCCGCTCCAGGTAGAAGCGGCGCTCATCGTCGAGGGCGTCCCACTTGTTGTAGGCGATGACGAGGGCCCGGCCGGCGTCCACCGCCATCGAGATGATGCGGGTGTCCTGCACGCTGATCGACTCGTTGACGTCGATCAGGACCACCGCCACCTCCGCCTTCTCCAGCGCCGCGGCGGTCCTCAGCGAGGCGTAGTAGTCGGCGCCCTCCACCAGGTGGACCCGGCGGCGGATGCCCGCCGTGTCCACGAACTTCCAGGTCTTGCCGCCCAGTTCGATGAGCTCGTCGACGGGGTCGCGGGTGGTGCCGGCCACCTCGTTGACGACCACCCGGTCCTCCCCCGCCACCTTGTTCAGCAGCGAGGACTTGCCGACGTTCGGCCGGCCGATCAGCGCGATCCGGCGCGGTCCCCCGAGCGGGGTGCCGAAGCTCTGCTCGGGTGCCTCGGGAAGGGCCTCCAGCACCTGGTCGAGCATGTCGCCGGTGCCGCGGCCGTGCAGCGCCGACACCGGGTGCGGCTCGCCGAGTCCGAGCGACCACAGCATCGCGGCGTCCGCCTCGGCGGAGGGGCCGTCGACCTTGTTGGCGCACAGCACGACCGGCTTGCCGGAGCGGCGCAGCAGCTTCACCACGGCCTCGTCGGTGTCGGTGGCGCCCACCGAGGCGTCGACGACGAAGACCACCGCGTCGGCGGCCTCGATGGCGAACTCGGCCTGGGCGGCGACGGACGCGTCGATGCCGAGCACGTCCTGCTCCCAGCCGCCGGTGTCCACCACCTTGAAGCGGCGGCCCGCCCATTCGGCCTCGTAGGTGACGCGGTCGCGGGTGACACCGGGCCGGTCCTCGACGACCGCCTCCCGGCGACCGATGATCCGGTTCACCAGTGTCGACTTGCCGACGTTGGGACGTCCCACGACGGCGAGCACCGGCAGCGGGCCGTGCCCGGCGGCGTCGAGCGCGCCCTCGATTTCCTCGGCTTCGAAGCCTTCCTGCGCGGCGAGCTCCATGAACTCCGCGTACTCGGCGTCGCCGAGCTCACCGTGCCCGTGCTCTTCGCCGGAGTGGATCTGGTCGTTCATGAAGTCCTGTCCTTGTGTTTCGTCACTCGACTCAAGTGTGGCTCAGCGCCCGGTCAGCTGCCTGGCGTCGGCGAGGTGCCCGGCGAGTCGGCGCTGGATGCGTGCGGTCGCGTCGTCCAGCGCCGTACGGGTCCGCCGTCCGCTGCCGTCACCGGCGTCGAAGGGCTCCCCGTAGACGACGTCGACGCGGCTGCGCAGCGGTGGGAAGGCGGCGGTCAACCGGCTGCGGCGCTCGGTGCCGCCGAGCACCGCGACCGGGACCACCGGAGCCCCCGAACGCAGCGCGAAGTACGCCAGTCCGCCGCGCAGCGCCGCGAAGTCGCCCTCTCCCCTGGTGCCCTCGGGAAAGATGCCCAGCACGCCGCCCTGCGCCAGCACGGCCAGCGTACGCGCGATGGCGGCCCGGTCGACCGCGGAGCGGTCCACCTCCACCTGCCCGACAGCGCGCAGGAACGGGGCGACCGGCCCGACGAAGGCCTCCTTCTTGATCAGGAAGTGCACCGGGCGCGGTGAGGTGCCGATGACCATCGGGCCGTCGATGTTGTGCGAGTGGTTGACCGCCAGGATCACCGGCCCGGCGGGCGGCACCCGCCAGGTGCCCAGTGCCCGGGGCCGCCAGAGGCCGTACATCAGTCCGACGCCGATACCGCGGCTCACCACGGCGCCGCGCGCGCTGGGTGCCTCCGGGCCGGTGGTGCCGGGGTCCCCGACCGTCACGCCGTCCGCTGCTTGTCTTCGATCAGGGTGACCACACACTCGATGACCTGCTCCAGGGTGAGCTCCGTGGTGTCCACCTCGACGGCGTCGTCCGCCATGGCCAGCGGGGATGTCTTGCGGCTGGAGTCGGCCCGGTCCCGCTGGAGCAGCGCCCGCCGGGTGGCGTCCAGGTCGACCGGCTTCTCGCCGCCGCGCCCTGCGAGTTCGCCGCCGCGCCGGGCTGCCCTGGCCTCGGGGGAAGCGGTGAGGAAGATCTTGAGGTCGGCGTCCGGCAGCACCGTGGTGCCGATGTCGCGGCCCTCCACGACGATGCCGCGGGTGGCACCGGCGGCGATGGACCGCTGCAGTGCGGTGATGCGGGCGCGCACCTGCGGCACCGCGCTGACCGCGCTGACCGCCGCGGTGACCTCCGGGGTGCGGATCGGACCGGCGGCGTCCACCCCGTCCGTGGTGATGGTCGGCGCGGCCGGGTCGGTGCCGGAGACGATGTCCGGCTTGCCGCTGGCGTCGGCGACCGCGTCGGCGTCGTTGACGTCGATGCCGTTGGTCAGCATCCACCAGGTGATGGCCCGGTACTGCGCACCGGTGTCGAGGTAGCTCAGTCCCAGCTGCGCGGCGACGGCTCGGGAGGTGCTGGACTTGCCCGTACCGGAGGGGCCGTCGATGGCGACGACAACGGGTGCCGGAGCGGTTTCCACGGTGGCGGGGACCTTTCTTGGACCTGGGAGAGGCGCACGGACCGATGGACGGCCCGGGCACCAGGCTACCGGCTGGCTAGCGGGCGTCGATCGACCAGCCCCGGCCGCGCAGCGCCTCCACGAGCACCGGTGCGGCTTTCGGCTCGACCATCAGCTGGACGTGGCCGGCCTGCTGCCCCGTCGCGTGCTCGATCCGCACGTCCTCCACGTTCACACCGGCCTGACCGGCGTCCGCGAAGATCCGGGCCAGTTCCCCGGGGCGGTCGCTGATCAGGACGGCGACGGTCGCGTAGGCGGTGGGTGCCTGGCCGTGCTTGCCGGGGACGCGCGCCCGACCGGTGTTGCCGCGCCGCAGCACGTCCTCGATGCCGGCCGTGCCCTCCCCGCGCTTCGCCTCGTCGGCGGACTCCAGCGCGCGCAGCGCCCGGACGGTGACGTCCAGGTCACCGGCGACCGCGGCCAGCACGTCGGCGACCGGGCCGGGATTGGCCGACAGGATGTCCAGCCACATCGCCGGGTCGGAGGCCGCGATGCGCGTGACGTCCCTGATGCCCTGGCCGCACAGCCGTACCGCTGTCTCGTCGGCGCTCTCCAACCGGGCCGCGACCAGGCTGGAGAGCAGCTGCGGGGTGTGGGAGACGAGCGCCACCGCCCGGTCGTGGGCGTCGGCGTCCATCACCACCGGCACCGCACGGCAGAGCGCGACCAGTTCCAGGGCCAGGTTCAGCACCTCGGTGTCCGTCTCGGCGGTGGGGGTCAGCACCCAGGGACGCCCCTCGAAGAGGTCGGCGGTCGCCGCGAGCGGCCCGGACTTCTCACGGCCGGCCATGGGATGCGTGCCGAGGTAGCCGGTCAGATCGCAGCCCAGTGCGGTCAGCTCGCGGCGCGGCCCGCCCTTGACGCTGCCCACGTCGAGGTAACCGCGGGCGTCGCCAGCACGCTGCGCCGCGGCGACGGCGGCGGCGATGTGCGCG
>NZ_BAAHCA010000241.1:0-5985 GCF_054776295.1 Streptomyces sparsus | reverse complement strand
GGAGGCGGCGGCGCCGGGCTCAACGTGTGCATGGCCAGCAGGCCGCCCAGCACGGCCGGGATCAGCCAGAGCAGCAGCGCGCGCGCCGGGCGGCGCGGGGCGGTCTGCCGGATGCTGGTCACGTCGCCATGGTAGAGGTGCCGCGCCGGACGTCGAGGCGGGGCGGCCCGTCGTGTGGCCGGGGCGGGGCAACGGGCCCGGTTGATCCCTGCGACGGCGCATATCGCAGTGCCCCGAGGGGGTGCAAGAGGCGCACCGATGCGCGGGCGCACGACCTTTTCCGGTAATGACCGGCGCAATACCGCGTAGCGGTCGTACGGTGGTGGAGGCCGCCCGGAAGGAGAGCTGGAACCCATGGAGCACGAACAGCCCCGTGGCCATCCCGAGTTCCCCGCCTCCGCCGTCACCGGACGCATTCCGCTGGCGGTCGTGGTGGTGGACGTGCACGGTGCCGTCTCGCACTGGAGCACGGGTGCGGCACGGCTCTTCGGCCGCCCCCGGGAGCAGGCACTCGGCGGCTCGGCTGCCGAACTGATGCCGGTCACCGGCGCTTTCGGCGACATCGGTTGGGACGCGGGTATGCGCGGAGCCGGCACGTACGCGACGACCGGGCGGGCCAGGAGCGCCGGCGCTGACGGGCCCGAGGGGGACGTGCTGTGGTGGGCCTACCCGCTGGTCGGCCCCGGCCCCGAACGGTTGCTCGTGCTGGCCACCGGTTCCGCCGCCCTGCACTCGGCGGAGGCGGAGGAGAGCGAACGGGTGATGCCGGCCCTGGCGCTGCACACCGACTTCCCCGGCTCGACGGAGCTGGCCGCGCGCTTACCCGAGATCCTGCCGAGCATGAGCCCGCGGGAGAGCAGCCGCATCGTCTCCCAGGTGCTCGAACTCGGTTACCCGGTGCTGGAGATCAGCCGGCAGCAGCGGGTTCCGGTGACACCGGACTGGGGTGTGCCGCGCCGGGTGGAACGCCGTCCGAGGCGCCCGGTCGACGGCCCGGCCGCAGCTCCGGCGGCCCCTGCGGTGGGGGCCCCGGAGACGGACCTGGAGTACGCGGCGGTCCGGGAGCGACTGGAGTTCCTCAACGAGGTGAGCGGCCGGATCGGCACCTCGCTCGATCTCACCACCACGATCCACGAGGTCAGCGCCGCCGTGGTGCCGCGGTTCACCGACGTCGCGGGCACATACCTCCGCGAGCAGGTCATCGCCGGTGAGGGCTTTCCCGACGGCCCGCCGGACACCACCACGATGTGGCACCGCGTGGCCCTGGAGCACAACGACGAGCCCGGCCGCTGGGACGACGTGGTGCCGGTCGGCGAGTCGATGCCGTTCCCCGCGCACACCCCGTTCTTCCAGTGCATGACGAGCGGTGAGCCGGTACTCGTGCCGCGCATCAGCGAGGAGATGGGCAACGCCATCGCCTCCCAGTTCGAGAAGCGCGACATCCGTCCGCTCATCACGCACCGGTCGATGCTCGTGGTGCCGCTCAAGGCCCGCAACGTGGTGCTGGGCTTCATGATCCTGCTGCGGCACCGCGAACGCGCCGAGTTCAACGACATGGACCGCGTCACCGGCGCCGAACTCGCCGCCCGTGCCGGCCTGGTGCTCGACAACGCCCGCATGTACACCTACCAGGAGAACGTCGCGGACACGCTGCAGGACAGCATGCTGCCGCGGATCGAACCCAGGATGGCGGGCTGCGACACGGCGACCCGCTACCTGCCGGGCACCCGGCTCGGCCGGGTCGGCGGCGACTGGTTCGACACCATCCAACTGCCCGGTTCCCGCACCGCCCTGGTCGTCGGCGACGTGATGGGCCACGGCTTGAACTCCGCGGCCATGATGGGCCAGCTCCGCACCGCGGTCCAGACGATGGCGGGCCTGGACCTGGAACCGGCGCAACTGCTGCGCAGTCTGGACGACCTGGCGCAGCGGCTCGGTGAGAACTACCTCGCCACCTGCCTCTACGCGGTGTACGACCCGGTCGACTCGACGCTGTGCCTCGCCAACGCGGGTCACATCCCGCCGGTTTTGGTGCGGGCGGCGGACGGCACGAGCGTGCTGCTGGAGCTGCCCACCGGCGCACCCATCGGGGTGGGCGGGGTGGCCTTCGAGACCGCGACGTTCCCCGTCGCGCCCGGCGACCGGCTGGTGATGTGCACCGACGGCCTGGTGGAGGTGCGCGGGCAGGACATCGGCACGGGTCTGGCCGCGCTGTGCGAGTCGGCCGCCCACCCGGCGGCGTCCATGGACACCGCCTGCGACACGATCATCCGCACGCTGGCCGCCGCCACCGACCCCAGCGGACGCAAGGACGACGTGGCGCTGCTGATGGCCAGGCTGAACGGCATCCCGGCCGAGGACACCGCGCTGTGGCGGCTCCCGCGGGAGCCGCGGGCCGCCGGACGCGCCCGCCGGCTGGTGCGGGAACAACTCACCGCCTGGGGGCTGGGCGCCGAGAGCGACACCGCGGAGCTGCTGGTCAGCGAGATCGTCACGAACGCCGTCCGGCACACCCACGGCCGCCGGATCGAGCTGCGGCTGGTGCGCGCCGAAGGGCTGCTGTGCGAGGTCTCCGACGACGACCACGAGCTGCCCCAGCTGCTGCACGCCTCCGGTCTGCGCTCCTCCGGTCGCGGGCTGCGAGTGGTGAGCAGGCTGTCCCGCCGGTGGGGGACGAGCCGCACCGCACGCGGCAAGACAGTCTGGTTCGAGCAGGCACTGCCCCGCAGCCGATGACGGCGGCCGGCTCGCAGAGCCCCGGCTCCGCCGCGTACCGCCGTGCCCGCCGACGCCGGGCCCAGCCGACACACCGTGACGACAACCGCCGACCGAGGGGGCACACATGGAGACGTCCGAGCAGCACCGTGACGCGTGGGAGGCGTTCTGGCGGGAAGCGCCGGGCGGACCGCAGCGGGTCTTCTGGGACGCCGCGCCCGACCGCACCGCCGCCCGCCACCTGCCGCTGTTCCAGCCGCACCTGACCCCCGACCTGCCGCTGATAGACGTCGGGTGCGGCAACGGCACCCAGACGGTGTTCCTGGCCGGCCACCACCGGCCGGTGCTCGGCTTCGACCTGTCCGCGGCGGCCGTCGAACGGGCGCGGGCGCTGCCCGGCGCGGAGCAGGTCGACTTCCGCCAGGGCGACGCACGGGACCTGGCCGCGGCCGGGGCGCTGCACGCGGAGCTGGGGGACGCGCACGTCTACCTGCGCGGGGTGCTGCACCAGTGCTCCGACGAGGACCGGGCCGCCGTCGTCGCCGCGCTGGCGGTGCTGCTGGGGGAGCGGGGCCGAGCCTTCCTCGTGGAGCCGGCCGCGGCGGCCAAGGAGATACTCATGGGGCTGATGCGCCGACCGGGCGGGCCGCCGCCGCAGCTCGCCGCGGTGTTCGGGCACGGCATAGCCCCGACGGAGATGGCCGACGACTCGGTGACCCGGCTGTGCGCGGCCGCCGGCCTGCGTGTGGTGGCCGAGGGACGGCTGCCGCTGACCACCACCGAGCCGGCCGCCGACGGCTCGCCGGTGGAGCTGCCGTCCAACTGGCTCGTCGTTGGGCGGAATGGCTGACGGCGGCGACCTGCGGTCACCGCGTCACCACCCCGAGGCTTTTGTGTCACCCGGCGGACGCGTAACGTGCCCGGCATGAAGATCCTCGTCAGCGCCGACATGGAAGGCGCCACCGGCGTCACCTGGCCGGCCGACGTGCTGCCCGGCAGGCCCGAGTGGGAGCGCTGCCGCCCCCTGCTCACCGGCGACGTCAACGCCGCCGTCGCCGGACTGCTGGCGGGTGGCGCCGACGAGGTCCTGGTCAACGAGGCCCACTGGACGATGCGCAACCTGCTGCTGGAGCAGCTCGACGACCGGGCGGTGCTGCTCACCGGACGCCACAAGGCACTGAGCATGGTGGAGGGCGTGCAGCGCGGCGACGTCGACGGCATCGCCTTCGTCGGCTACCACACCGGGGCGGGCAGCGAGGGCGTGCTCGCCCACACCTACCTGGCCAACTCGATCACCGGCGTCTGGGTGGACGGCGCGCGAGCGAGCGAAGGACGGCTCAACGCCCTGGTGGCGGCCGAGTTCGGCGTGCCGGTGGTGCTGGTCACCGGCGACGACCGCACCTGCGAGGACGCCGAGGGGTACGCGCCGGCCGCCCGTACATACGCGGTCAAGGACTACGTCTCCCGGTACGCGGCCGTCTGCCGTACCCCGGCGGTGACGGCCGCGGGCATCCGCGCGGCGGCGCGGGAGGCCGCGTCCCTCGCCGTACGGGAGGAGCCGAGCAGCGCCCCGCACGAACTGGCGCTGGAGTTCGACGCCGAGCACCTGGCCGGAGCGGCCACGGTGGTCCCCGGCGTGACACAGGTGGGCGAGCGGCGTGTGACGTACGGCTCGCCGGACATGTACGAGGCGATCCGCTGCTTCAAGGCCGTCACCACGGTCGTCTCGGCAGCGGTGGAGGAGAACTATGGCTGACCCCGCGCATCTCGACCAGCAGGCACTGGACGAGGCGGTGACGTTCACGAGCGACCTGATCCGCATGGACACCACCAACCGAGGTGGTGGCGACGGCCTGGAGCGGCCGGCGGCGGAGTACGTCGCGGAGCGACTCGCCGACGTCGGCCTCGACCCGGTGCTGCTGGAGAAGGCGCCAGGCCGGACGAACGTCGTCGCGCGCATCGCCGGCAGCGACCCGTCCGCCGACGCGCTGCTCGTCCACGGCCATCTCGACGTGGTGCCCGCCGACGCCGCCGAGTGGACGGTCGCGCCGTTCTCCGGTGAGATCCGCGACGGTGTGGTGTGGGGGCGGGGCGCGGTCGACATGAAGAACACCGACGCCATGGTGCTGGCCGCGGTGCGGGCGTGGGCACGCGGCGGGGTGCGGCCCCGGCGGGACGTGGTGCTGGCCTTCACCGCTGACGAGGAGGACAGCGCCGACTACGGCTCGGGCTTCCTGGCCGACGCGCACGCCGACCTGTTCGAGGGCTGCACCGAGGGCATCAGCGAGTCCGGCGCCTTCATCTTCCACGCGGACGGCGGCCGACGCCTCTACCCGGTGGGCGCCGGAGAGCGCGGCACGGCCTGGCTGCGCCTGACGGCCCGCGGCCGGGCCGGGCACGGCTCCAAGGTCAACAGGGAGAACGCGGTGAGCCGGCTGGCCGCCGCCGTGCACCGCGTCGCCGAACACGAGTGGCCGGTGCGGCTGGTGCCGACCGTCCGCGCGGCGCTGACCGAACTCGCCGCCGTGCACGGCCTGCCGGCCCCCGACTTCGACGCCCCCGACTTCGACGTCGACACCTGGCTGCCCGGTCTCGGCCGGGCGGCTGCACTCGTCGAACCGACGCTGCGCAACAGCGCCAACCCGACGATGCTGGAAGCCGGTTACAAGGTGAACGTGATCCCCGGCAGCGCCGAGGCACGCGTCGACGGGCGCATGCTGCCCGGTTGGGAGCACGAGTTCGTCTCGACCCTGGACACGCTGACCGGCCCGGACGTCGACTGGCAGTTCCAGCACCGCGAGAACGCCCTGCAAGCACCCGTGGACGCACCGTCGTTCGCGGTGCTGCGGGAGGCGCTGGAGCACTTCGACCCCGGAGCGCACGTGGTGCCCTACTGCATGTCCGGCGGCACGGACGCCAAGCAGTTCTCCCGGCTGGGCGTGACCGGCTACGGCTACGCCCCGCTGCGGCTGCCGGAGGGCTTCGACTACCAGGCGATGTTCCACGGGGTCGACGAGCGGGTACCGGTGGAAGCGCTGCACTTCGGCGTCCGGGTATTCGACCGAGCTCTGCGCGCGCTCTAGGAGAGGCACCGATGGTGACCGTACAAACCCCCTACGGCACCTGGCCGTCCCCGATCGACGCCTCCCTGGTCGCCGCGCACGACGGCAGGCCCGACTTCCTCGGTGCGGTCGGCAGCGAGGTGTGGTGGACGTCGCCGCGCCCCGACGAGGCCGGCCGCCGGGCCCTGCTGCGGCTGCGCCCGGGGGC
>NZ_BAAHCA010000240.1:0-5989 GCF_054776295.1 Streptomyces sparsus | reverse complement strand
CGTCGGGCGCCGCAGCCCGTGCCTCCGGGGGAGGGCCGGGCCGCCCGCCGCAGGGCGGCCGAGCAGGCAGCCAGGGCGCGCAAGGACACCCCGGCGGTGATCGCCAGCCGGATCGTCGGTGAGCTGTTCATCACCACCGGCGTACTGCTGCTGCTCTTCGTCACCTACCAGCTGTGGTGGACGAACGTGCAGGCCGGCTTCCAGGCCGACGGCGCCGCCAGCAGGCTGGAGAAGCAGTGGCAGGACGGCGGCGCCGAGCGCAGGCCGGACGCGTTCTCGCCCGGCACCGGGTTCGCCCTCATGTACATCCCCGCCCTGGACGTCCGGGTGCCGATCGCCGAGGGCATCGACAAGAACAGCGTCCTGGACCGGGGCATGGCCGGGCACTACGACGCCAAGTCCGGCCTGAAGACGGCCATGCCGTGGGACAAGCAGGGCAACTTCGCGGTGGCCGCCCACCGCAACACCCACGGTGAGCCGTTCCGCTACATCAACCGGCTGAAGCCCGGTGACGAGATCGTCGTGGAGACCAGGAGCACGTACTACACCTACGAGATGACGAGCCTGCTGCCGTCCACGCCGCCGTCGAACGTGGACGTGATCAGCGAGGTACCCGAGCAGTCCGGCTTCACCGGGCCCGGCCGCTACGTCACGCTCACGACCTGCACCCCGGAGTTCACCTCGAAGTACCGTCTGATCGTCTGGGGCAAAATGGTGGACGAGCGGCCGCGGAGCAAGGGAAAGCCGGACGCTCTCGTCGGGTAGCGACCGGCCCCGCCCCGGGGCGCGGCGGTGCGCGGCGGGCGGAAGCGAACGGTGGGAGCAGTGGCAGTGACCGAGCACGACGAGCCGGAGGCCGAGGAGCGCACCCCGCGCCCCGCCGCCCGGCCGAGGCGCAGCCGCGGCCCGGTGGCGGCCACCATCAGCGTCATCGGTGAACTCCTGATCACCGCGGGGGTGGTGCTCGGCCTGTTCGTCGCCTACTCCCTGTGGTGGACCAACGTGGTCGCCGACCGGGAGGCCAAGCGGGAGGGCGACCGGGTGCGCGGCGACTGGGCCGCGGGGCGTGGCGGCGGCACGTCCGGCTCTCTCGACACCAAGGACGGCATCGGCTTCCTGCACGTGCCCTCGATGGAGCGCTCGGAGATCCTGGTCAAGCCCGGCACCGATCCGGACGAGCTGAACCAGGGCATCGCCGGGTACTACGAGAAGCCGCTGAAGTCGGCGATGCCGTGGGACGACGAGGGCAACTTCACCCTCGCCGCCCACCGCGACGGGCACGGCGCGAAGTTCCACAACATCCACCGCGTCTCCGAGGGCGACGCGGTGGTGTTCGAGACGAAGGACACCTGGTTCGTCTACAAGGTGTACGCGACGCTGCCGCAGACCTCGAAGTACAACGTGGACGTGCTGGCGCCGGTCCCCGAGGAGTCCGGCCGCACCGAGGCGGGGCAGTACATCACCCTCACCACCTGCACGCCGGTCTTCACCTCCGACTACCGGTACGTCGTGTGGGGCGAGTTGGAGCGCACCGAGAAGGTGGACGCGGACCGCACCCCGCCGAGGGAACTGGCCACGACCTGACCGGCGGCTCCCGCCCGGCCGCCGCAGGCCGGCCGCGCCGCCCCTTACATGCCCGGCGGGCCCCGGCGCCGCGGAACATGCCACTCCACGCCTATTGAGCGAACTTCCGTTAATCCGGCTGGATTTCCCCCTCCGGAGCTGCCTACGTTCCGCGGCGGAGGTGATGCGCAGTGCATCAGGAGTACACCGCCCCACCGGGCGGCTCGGCCGCACCACCGGACGATTCGTCCACCCGGCGGGACGCCATCGACATCAACGACTTCGTCCACGCGGCCACCGGTGCCCGGGTCCGCCGGCTCACCATGCCGGACGGCAGTTACTGGTTCCCGGCCGCCGACGTCTGCCGCAGCCTCGGCTACGCGCACACCGGTTCGGCACTGCGCGGCATCACCGACGACACCAACTGCGACACCCTGGAGACCGTGCTGCGGAAGCACACTCTGGACGTGCCGCCGGGCCGCCAGTGGCGGCGCGACATGAAGGTGGTGAACCTCCAGGGCCTGGTCCGGCTCGCCAACGGCTGCACCAAGGCCGAGGCGGAACCCTTCAAGAACTGGGTCACCGAGGTCGTCGTCGCCGTCCAGCGCGACGGCCTCTACTCGCTCGGACACGCCGAGGTCCAGCCGCCCGCCGGGGCGACCGTCGCCTACGCCATGCCCCGGCAAGTGGCCGACGCCATCATCCGGTTGGAGGAGCGCAACCTGCGGCTGGAGGAACGCAACCGGCGGCTCGACGAGGAGTACGCCGCCGCCCGGCACGCCGAACGAGCCCTGTGGAGCGACCTCAGCCGGGCCGTCCACCGCATCGCCGACACCGTGGAAGCGCTCACCGCCCGCCTGCCGCTGGCCGGCCAGGGCCCGCCCCGGCAACCTCCGCCTCAGCGAACCGGCCCACCGCAGCCGTCCCAGGGCGACCTGGACACCGTGCTCACCGCCTGGCACGCGCGGCTCCCGCTGGTCGGCGACGTCAAGGCCGTCGCGCTCTGCCTGGTGCCGGAGCTGCTCACCCACGGGCGGGCCGCCCGGGCGGTGCCCCACCTCGCGGCCCGCACCGGCCTCACCGAACACCGCGTGCACGACTGCCTCCGGCTGCTGCTGCGCCGCGGCTGCATCACCCAGTCCGACGTCACCGCCGAGGGTGTGCCCGTCTACGTCCTCCGGCACCCCTGACCGGGGGCGCGGGCGGCGAGAGCCGATCCACGGGGAGGCGGGGGTGCCGCGAACGGGCCGGACCGGGGCGGATCCGACCCCCCTCCGCCCGGCGTCCGCTGGCCACCGGAGGCACCCGTCCGCTTGGATGGTGGACCATGCGCGCCCTTCCTCCCGCCGGCCCCCGGCACGGGACCCGCGGCTCCGGGCTGATCCTCACCTTCTTCGGCGCCGTGTGGTGGCTCACCGGCACCGTCGTCCTGGACGGCACCGTCCGCACGGCGGCCCTGACCGCCGGCCTCGCCGCCGTGGTGGTCCTAGCCACGGCCTGCGTGCGCCGGCTCGACGGCGTCGGCGAGCGGGAGGCCTACGAACGCAGCTCCCGGGTCTTCGGCTGGTGCAACGCGGGCCAGGGCGTCGGCATCGCCGCCGCCGTCGCGGTCGGCAACCTCACCGGCGAGCAGAACTGGATCCCCGGCCTCGTCGCCGTCGTCGTCGGGGCGCACTTCTTCCCGCTCGCCCGACCCTTCGGCCACCCCGAGTACCGCTGGACGGGCGAGCTGCTCGACCTGGTCGGCCTGGCCGGCTGCGGACTCGCCCTGGCCGGCACCTCCCTGACCGGTGTGCTCACCGCGGTCGGCACCGGCAGCGCCGCCGCGCTGTGGTCGACCACCGCGTGGTACGTGCTGTCCGGCGCCCGCGACGCCGCCCGCCGCGACACGGCCACCACACCCACGGGCCCCGCCGCGCCCACCGGGTAGACCCCTCGGCCTCCGCCGCCCCGCGCCGGCACAGGTCGCTGACACGTGTCACGGCCGGCGGGCGAGCCGCTGAGCCGCCTAGACCGCGACCACGCAGTTGTCGGAGCTGCGCGAGCCGAGGATGCTGACGACCCCGGTGCTGCCGTCGCCGAAGAACCGGGCGAACATGCCCGCCGGGCGTCCGCCGAACAACAGCGGGCCGAGCACCGGAGCGATGTCGGCGTCGTGCGGCCGGTCCTCGCCGTCGGCCATCATCGGCTGCCGGCAGGTGCGCGGGGCGACGAACTCCTGCACCACGCTGGTGCCCGTCTCACCGGCCGCCGTGACGGCGGCCTCCCACTGCGCCTGGGACGTGTCGCGGCCGATGACCACCTGCTTGCCGCTCATGCCGATGCTCTCCTTGAGCACCAGCGACTCGCGGTGGTCCACGGCGTACCGGACGAGGTCGACCCTCGCCGCTCCCCGTGTGGTGAACCGGTGGGACAGGACCCGGGTCCACGGCAGGTAGCGGTCGACCAGGGCCTGTTCGGCCGCCGTCATCCAAGGGCGTCCCTCGGAGAGCATGCCCATGGTCAGTTTGCTGGACAGGAACGTGGAGGTCTGGGTGCCGACCAGCAGGCAGCCGTGGTCGAGCGCGGCCTGCACGGGGGCGGTGTCGATGCCCAGCTCCGCCCAGTCGGGAATGGTGAAGTCGCGCAGGCCCACCGGGTAGCGCAGGCGCGGCGGGCAGTCCCAGGCCTCGTGGAGGTCCTCCGGCTCGAAGAAGCGCGCGATCAGCCCGTGGTTGTTGAAGTAGTCGACCTGGAGGTCGAAGTAGCGTGTCAGGTCCCCCTGGTCGCGGCGGCTGCCGAGCAGCGCCACGCGCGGCGGCACGCCCAGCTCCGCGCTCAGGTCCCGGAACATCCCGGTGCGGGCGGCGAACGGGTCCTGGTAGGTGAACGGCAACCGGCCCTGGTCGTCGGCGTAGAGCCGGCGCCACACCTCCATGCGGCAGTGCGACTCCACCGGGCCGCCGAGCGCCCCGCTGACGTTGAACTCCAGGAACCGCGGCCCGTCCGGTCCGATGACGACGTCCGGACGGACCACGCAGTCCGCGTACCGCTCCTCGGTGAACTGGTCGGCGAGGAAAAGCTGGTGCTCACTCTCGGGCATCCGGTACGCCGCGAGGCGGCCCTCCGTGGTCGGCGCGGCCTCCAGGGCGGTTCGGCGTATCAGGTCCGTCAGGGCCGAGGTGGCGCGGAACAGCTCGGCGTAGGAGGCGCGCGGCAGGGTGATCGGCGCCGTGGGCAGCAGCGGCTGGTGCAGCCAGCCGGTGTCGCGGATCTCGTGGTGCAGCATCTCGCGGATCGTGCGCACGGGCACCGCGGGCGGCGCCAGCCGGTGCCGTCCGAACCACGGGTGCCCGGTGGCGGCCCGGCTGCCGACGTCCTCGGTCGTGCTCATCGGCCCGCCTCCCGGCAGCGGACCAGGAAGGCACGCTCGAACACGATGACCGGCTCGCCGGTCGACTTGGTGCCGGTCGTCTCCACCGTGACGATGCCCTGCCCGGGTCGTGACCCGGACAGCCGCTTGCCGAGGATCCGGCTGGTGGCGTAGAGCGTGTCGCCGACGTACACCGGCTCCTTCAGGCGGACCCGGTCCCACCCGAGGTTGGCCACCGCCCGCGCGGAGAGGGCCTGCACCGTCATCCCGCCGACGAGGCAGAGCGTGATCCCGCTGTTGACCAGGACTCGGCCGTACTCGGCGTCCGCCCCGTAGGCCCGGTCGAAGTGCAGGGGGTGCTGGTTCATCGTCAGCAGCGTCAGCCAGGTGTTGTCGGTCTCGGTGAGGGTCCGGCCCGGCCAGTGCCGGATGACCATGCCGGGCTCGAAGTCCTCGTAGTCGCCGCCGTGTTCCTCGACGTACTCGTTGTCGCCCACGTGCCGGAGCGTCATGCGCGGTCCTCCTCGTGCGTCGCCTGCGCCGGCCGCGTCGACCCGGTCGCCGCCTCGTACAGGGCGGCGGCCGCCGCCGTGTCCTCGACGGGCAGGCCGACGCAGCGGAACACCGACGTCCGGCCGCCCGGCGGGGCGGCGCCGTTCACCAGGTCGCCGAGCGTGTGCAGGGCCTTCTCGTCGATCAGTCCGGCGGCCAGGGCCGCCCGTACCTCACCGGCCTCCGCCAGCGCGGCGGCGCGCTCCTCCACGAGCACGAACGCGGACGCCAGGAGCGCCGGGTCGACCTCGACGGCGTCCTCGTGCGTTCCGCCGATCACGTTGACGTGCGCGCCGGGAGCCACCCAGTCGGCCTGCACCAGCGGAGTGCGGTCGGCGGTGGAGGTGGTCGTGCAGATGACCGCCGCGTCGCTGACGGCCTCCCGCGCGGTGGCACACACCGTGGCCCGGACCGGTCGCTCCGCGGTGTCACGGACCCACCCCGCGAACCGTTCCGCCCCCGCCGGGGTGCGCGAGTACACCCGCACGGAGCGGATCGGGCGCACGCCGGAGACGGCGCGCA
>NZ_BAAHCA010000239.1:0-5990 GCF_054776295.1 Streptomyces sparsus | reverse complement strand
GGAGGCGGTCCAGCGTGCCGCGTCCGACGCGGGGCGCGGCCAGCCGAGCGGGTCGGCTCAGGGCGGCGGCGAGGACGCACCCGTCACCGTTGCCGAGGACGACGCGGCGCAGGGCAGCGCCGCCCCCGGTGAGACCTCGCGGAAAGCCGCCGCCGGGAACGGGGCCGAGCAGGGCAATGTCGGAGCCGGGGCCGGAGCGGTGGCCGGTGGGCTGAAGGGAGGTGTGGGCACCGCAGCGGTGGTCCTGCCCTCGGGGGCCGTTGTCGGTGCCCTGGTGGTGGTCAACGCGGTCGGCTCGGTGGTGGAACCGACCACCGGAGCGCTGTACGGCGAACTGATGGACGGGCGCGCCGTGTTGCCGGCCGCAGATCGGCACCGCGACGCCCGGCGACGGCTCGCTGAGGCGGTGGCCGCCTCCGGGCCTCCGCCGCTCAACACGACGCTGGCCGTGGTCGCCACCGACGCGGTGCTGTCCAAGGCGCAGGCCCAGAAGATGGCCGGCACCGCACACGACGGCCTGGCACGTGCGGTGCGTCCGGTGCACCTGCTGCACGACGGCGACACCGTCTTCGCCCTCGCCACCGGCACCCGGCCCACCTTCGAGCGGCGGCACGGCAACCCGCTGTTCCGTGTGCAGTACGCCCACGCCCGTACCCGGGCGCTGCTCACCGGCGCCGACGACCTCGGGTTCACCCCCGAGCCCGGTACCTACGCCACCCGCGCCGAGGTCGCCCTCATCGACCGCCTGACCGACGTGGTCAGGGTCGGTGCCCAGGGCGACGCGGGCCGGCTCGCCCACCGCCTCGAAGCAGCCGCCGACGCCTTCTTCGACTTCCACGACGCCCACCCCGTCCTGCCCCGCGGTGACGAGAAACCCGAGGCCGCCCACCGCTCCCGGCTGGCCCTCGCCGAGGCCACCGGGACGGTGCTGGCCGGCGGCCTCGCCCGACTCGGCGTCAGCGCACCGAACCACCTCTGAGGGGATCAGAGCCACCATGAGCCGTTCCGCCCACCCCGCCGGGCCCCGCCACGCCGACGTACTGCCCGAGGGCCGCTACCCGGGCAACACCACGCCTCCCGAGGACCTCAACGCCCTCGACCCGCAGGTGTGGTCCCGTACCGTCACCCGCGACGAGCGCGGCGCGCTCACCGTCGGCGGCCTCAGCGTCACCGAGCTGGCCGAGCGGTTCGGCACCCCCGCCTACCTGCTCGACGAGCAGGACTTCCGGTCCCGCTGCCGGGCCTGGCGGGACGCCTTCGGACCCGAGGCCGACGTCTTCTACGCGGGCAAGGCGTTCCTGTCCCGGGCCGTCGTGCGGTGGCTGCACGAGGAGGGCCTCAACCTCGACGTGTGCTCCGGCGGTGAGCTGGCCACCGCACTCGCGGCGGGCATGCCCGCCGAGCGCATCGCCCTGCACGGCAACAACAAGTCCACCGAGGAGATCCACCGCGCGGTCGAGGCCGGCGTCGGCCGGATCGTGCTGGACTCCTTCCAGGAGATCGTCCGGGTGGCCCGCGTCGCCGAGCGGCTCGGCCGTCGGCAGCCGGTGCAGATCCGCGTCACCGTCGGCGTCGAGGCGCACACCCACGAGTTCATCGCCACCGCGCACGAGGACCAGAAGTTCGGCCTGCCGCTGGCCGGCGGGCAGGCCGCGGAGGCCGTCCGCCGGACGCTGGGCCTGGAGTGGCTGGAGCTGATCGGCATCCACTCGCACATCGGCTCGCAGATCTTCGACACCTCCGGCTTCGAGGTCGCGGCGCACCGGGTCGTCGGGCTGCTCGCGCAGATCCGCGACGAGCACGGCGTGGAACTGCCCGAGATCGACCTCGGCGGCGGCCTCGGCATCGCCTACACACCCGAGGACGACCCCAGCGCGCCGCACGACATCGCCAAGGCGCTCAACGAGATCGTCACCCGGGAGTGCGAGGCGGCCCGCCTGGCCGTGCCGCGGCTCTCCGTCGAGCCGGGCCGGGCCATCGTCGGCCCGACCGCGTTCACGCTCTACGAGGTCGGCACGGTCAAGCCGCTGGAGGGGCTGCGCACCTACGTCAGCGTGGACGGCGGCATGTCCGACAACATCCGCACCGCGCTCTACGACGCCGAGTACACCGTCGCGCTGGCCTCGCGCACCTCCGACGCCGCGCCGATGCTGAGCCGGGTGGTGGGCAAGCACTGCGAAAGCGGCGATATCGTCGTCAAGGACGCGTTCCTGCCCGCCGACACGGCCCCCGGCGACCTGCTCGCGGTGCCCGCGACCGGCGCGTACTGCCGGTCGATGGCCAGCAACTACAACCACGCGCTGCGGCCGCCGGTGATCGCGGTGGACGGGGGCTCGGCGCGGGAGATCGTGCGCCGGGAGACCGAGGAGGACCTGCTCCGGCTGGACGTCGGCTGAGCCGGCCGCGGAGCGGGACGGCCCGGAGCGCACTGACTGAAAAATGAGAAATGCGTTCCACATGCTGGACCGGGGAGGGAAACCCGGGACCGGTGCGTGAGACTTGCACCGCTGGACGGAGCAGGACGCCGGGCGGGGCGCGGGCGGTGGCCCGCACGGGAGACGGCCGTTCCGCCCGGCCCCGCACGGGCGGAACGAACTGCCGGACATGACGAAAACCGAGTGAACGAGGTCAGATGATGCGTACGCGTCCGCTGAAGGTGGCGCTGCTGGGCTGTGGAGTGGTCGGCTCAGAGGTGGCACGCATCATGACGACGCACGCGGACGACCTCACGGCCCGGATCGGCGCCCCGGTCGAACTCGCCGGGATCGCCGTACGCCGCCCGGGACGGGTGCGTGAGGGCGTGCCCGCCGACCTCGTCACCACCGACGCCACCGCGCTGGTCAAACGCGGCGACATCGACGTGGTCGTGGAGGTCATCGGCGGCATCGAGCCGGCCCGCGCCCTGATCACCACCGCGTTCGAGCACGGCGCCAGCGTCGTCTCGGCCAACAAGGCGCTGCTCGCGCAGGACGGCCCGGCGCTGCACGAGGCCGCCGACAAGCACGGCGCCGACCTCTACTACGAGGCGGCCGTCGCCGGTGCGATCCCCCTGGTCCGCCCGCTGCGCGAGTCCCTCGCGGGGGACACCGTCAACCGGGTGCTGGGCATCGTCAACGGCACCACCAACTTCATCCTCGACCGGATGGACTCCTCCGGCGCCGGATACAGCGAGGCACTTGACGAGGCCACTGCGCTCGGCTACGCGGAGGCCGACCCGACGGCCGACGTCGAGGGTTTCGACGCCGCCGCGAAGGCCGCGATCCTCGCCGGCATCGCCTTCCACACCCGGGTGGGCCTGGACGAGGTGCACCGCGAGGGGCTCACCGAGGTCACCGCCGCCGACATCGCGTCCGCCCGCCGCATGGGCTGCACGGTGAAGCTGCTGGCCATCTGCGAGCGGGCCGCCGACGGCCGGTCGGTGACCGCCCGCGTCCACCCGGCGATGATCCCGCTCAGCCATCCGCTGGCGTCGGTGCACGAGGCGTACAACGCGGTGTTCGTCGAGGCCGAGGCCGCCGGGCAGCTGATGTTCTACGGACCCGGCGCCGGCGGCGGGCCGACCGCCTCGGCGGTGCTCGGGGACCTGGTCGCGGCCTGCCGCAACAAGCTGAGCGGCGCCCGCGGCCCCGGCGAGTCGGCCTACACGCAGCTGCCGGTGAGCCCGATGGGCGAGGTCGTCACCCGCTACCACATCAGCCTGGACGTCGCCGACAAACCCGGCGTACTCGCCCAGTGCGCCCTGGTGTTCGCCGAGCACGGAGTGTCGATCGACACCGTCAGGCAGCAGGGCAAGGAGGGCACCGACGGCGACGCCTCACTGGTCGTCGTCACCCACCGCGCCGCCGACTCCGCGCTCGGCGCGACGGTCGAGGCGCTGCGCAGTCTGGACACCGTACGCGGCGTCGCGAGCATCATGCGCGTCGAAGGGGAATGAGGGGCATCAGCACAATGTCTGGCACTTCTGGGATGTCTGGAACATCCGCACACACCGCCGGCCGGGCCGGCACCAGCGCCCAGTGGCGCGGAATCATCGAGGAGTACCGCGACCGGCTGCCGGTCGCGGCGTCCACACCGGTGGTGACCCTGCGGGAGGGCGGGACGCCGCTCGTCCCTGCCCAGGTGCTGTCCGAGCGCACCGGCTGCGAGGTCCACCTCAAGGTCGAGGGCGCCAACCCCACGGGTTCGTTCAAGGACCGGGGCATGACGATGGCGATCTCGCACGCGAAGGAGGCCGGCGCGCAGGCCGTCATCTGCGCGTCCACCGGCAACACCTCCGCGTCGGCCGCCGCCTACGCGGTCCGGGCCGGCATGGTCTGCGCGGTGCTCGTGCCGCAGGGCAAGATCGCCCTGGGCAAGATGGGTCAGGCGCTCGTGCACGGCGCCAAGATCCTCCAGGTGGACGGCAACTTCGACGACTGCCTGACGCTGGCCCGCGGCCTCTCCGAGAACTACCCCGTCGCACTGGTCAACTCGGTCAACCCGTCCCGCATCGAGGGCCAGAAGACGGCCGCCTTCGAGGTCGTCGACATGCTCGGCGACGCGCCCGACATCCACGTGCTGCCGGTCGGCAACGCGGGCAACATCACGGCCTACTGGCGCGGCTACCAGGAGTACCGCGCGGACGGCCCGGCCGGCCGGACGCCCCGCATGTGGGGCTTCCAGGCCTCGGGTTCGGCGCCGATCGTCCGCGGTGAGCCGGTCAAGGACCCGCACACCATCGCGACCGCGATCCGCATCGGCAACCCGGCGTCGTGGTCCAGCGCGGAGCGGGCCAGGGACGAGTCCGGCGGCTTCATCGACGAGGTCACCGACCGGCAGATCCTGTCCGCCTACCGGCTGCTGTCCTCGCAGGAGGGCGTCTTCGTGGAGCCCGCCTCGGCGGCCTCCGTCGCCGGCTTGCTGAAGGCCGCAGAGCAGGGCAAGGTCGATCCCGGGCAGCGCATCGTCTGCACCGTGACCGGAAACGGCCTCAAGGACCCGGACTGGGCCGTCGCGGGCGCCCCGCAGCCGGTCACCGTGCCGGTCGACGCCGCCGCGGCCGCCGAACGGCTCGGCCTGGACTGACGTCCCCACCGGGTCGGCGGCAGCCCGCTGCCGCGCCCGGTTCACTGCAACGGCCATCCGGGAGCACGGTTCCGGAGACGACACGCATCGTGCGCCTCCCGTGCGCCCTGTGTCGCCACCGAACCTTCGTTGGATAGGCTGGGATTCATCCCACCCCGCACAGACGAATGTGCCAGGGGCATGTGTCGCGTTTTCCGAAAGCCGCCCCCACAGCGGTTCTTTCGCCGGGCCGGGGCCCGGCACACGCGACTTCCGGCACCCGCCGCGGTGCCGGGGGGAGTCGCTCGCACGCATGACCAGCACACGAACCAAGGAGAGTCATCGAGCGATGGCCGGTCCCGCGTTCCGCGCCGCCGCCGTCCGGGTGCGCGTCCCCGCTTCCAGTGCCAACCTCGGTCCGGGCTTCGACGCCCTCGGCCTGGCCCTGGGGCTCTACGACGACGTGGTGGTCCGCGTCGCCGAGTCAGGCCTGCACCTCGACATCGCAGGTGAGGGGGCCGAGACCCTCCCGAGGGACGAGAGCCACCTCCTCGTCCGATCCCTGCGCACCGCCTTCGACCTGCTCGGCGGGCAGCCCCGCGGCCTGGAGGTCGTCTGCGCCAACCGCATCCCGCACGGGCGCGGGCTGGGGTCCTCCTCGGCCGCCATCTGCGCGGGCATCGTCGCCGCCCGGGCCGTCACCACCGGCGGCGCCGAGAAGCTCGACACCACCGCGATGCTGGAGCTGGCCACCGAGATCGAGGGCCACCCGGACAACGTCGCCGCCTGCCTGCTGGGCGGCTTCACACTCGCCTGGACGGACGGCGGCGCGGCCCGCGCGATCCGGATGGACGCCGCGGAGTCCGTCGTACCGGTCGCCTTCGTGCCGTCCAGGCCGGTGCTGACCGAGACCGCGCGCGGACTGCTGCCGCGGACGGTGCCGCACG
>NZ_BAAHCA010000238.1:0-6006 GCF_054776295.1 Streptomyces sparsus | reverse complement strand
GCCCGGGCGCGCGGCCGGTTCACGCGCAACTTCGTGGTGCAGGGCAGCGCCGCGGACTGGGCGCTGCTGATGCTCGCCGCGCTGCGTCGCTCCCTCGACGGGCTGCGGGCCGAGCTGGTCTTCTTCCAGCACGACGAGGTGATCGTGCACTGCCCGGCGGCGGAGGCCGACGAGGTGCTGACGGCGGTGCGGGAGGCGGGGCAGACCGCCGGCCGGCTCGCGTTCGGCGGGACCCCGGTCACGTTCCCGTTCAGCACCGCGGTGGTGGAGTGCTACGCGGACGCCAAGTGAGCGCCGAGGGCACCGGTCGCGAGGCCGGTTCCCTCGGCGTGCCGTCGGGCCGGCTCAGGGTTGCCAGGCGTCCCTTCCGGCGGTTTCGGTGCCGATCGTCGTGGTGTCCCCGTGCCCGGTGTGCACGACGGTCTCCGGCGGCAGCGTCAGCAGCCGGTCCCCGATGGAGCGGACGATGGTGGGGAAGTCGGAGAACGACCGGCCGGTGGCACCCGGCCCGCCCTGGAAGAGGGTGTCGCCGGTGAACACGGCGTTGAGTTCCGGCGCGTACAGGCAGACGGCGCCCGGCGCGTGGCCGGGGGTGTGCAGCACGGTGAGTTCGACGCCCGCGACGGTGAGGGTCTGGCCGTCGGTGAGTTCACCGTCGGGTTCGAGGTCGGGGTGGGTGAGGCGCCACAGCGGCAGGTCGTCCCGGTGCAGCAGGACGGGCGCGCCGGTGCGGCGGGCCACCTCCGGGGCCGCGTCGATGTGGTCGTTGTGCGCGTGGGTGCACACCACGGCCCGTACCGCGCGGTCACCGAGCGCGGCACAGATGGCGTCGGCGTCGTGGGCGGCGTCGATGATCACCACCTCGCTGTCGTCGCCGACCAGCCACACGTTGTTGTCCACCTCCCAGGAGCCGCCGTCGAGGGTGAACACACCGGAGGTGACGAGGTGGTCGATGCGTGCGGTCACGGCAGCATCACCACCGAGCGCAGCACGTCCCCGGACTGGATCTTCTCCAGCGCCTCGTCGACCTGGTCCAGTTCGATCGTCTCGGAGACGAACGCGGCCAGGTCGATACGGCCCTGGAGGTGCAGGTCGATCAGCATGGGGAAGTCGCGGGACGGCAGGCAGTCGCCGTACCAGGAGGACTTGAGCGACCCGCCCCGGCCGAACACGTCGAGCAGGGGCAGTTCCAGTCTCATCTCCGGGGTGGGCACTCCGACCAGGACGACCGTTCCGGCCAGGTCCCGGGCGTAGAAGGCCTGCTCGTACGTCTCCGGGCGGCCGACCGCTTCGATCACCACGTCGGCGCCGAAACCGTCGGTCGCCGCACGGATGGCCTCCACCGCGTCGGTCTGCGCCGAGTTGACGGTGTGGGTGGCGCCCATCGTGCGGGCCTTGTCGAGCTTGCGGTCGTCGATGTCGACCGCGATGATCCTCGCCGCGCCGGCCAGCCGGGCACCGGCCACGGCGGCGTCGCCGACTCCGCCGCAGCCGATGACGGCCACCGTGTCCCCGCGCCCGACCTGGCCGGTGTTGACGGCGGCGCCGATGCCGGCCATCACTCCGCAGCCCAGCAGTCCGGCCACCGCCGGCGACACCTGCGGATCGACCTTGGTGCACTGCCCGGCGGCCACGAGTGTCTTCTCCGCGAACGCCCCGATGCCCAGCGCGGGGGTGAGTGCGGTGCCGTCGGCCAGCGTCATCGCCTGCCGGGCGTTGTGCGTGTCGAAGCAGTACCAGGGACGGCCCCGCCGGCAGGCCCGGCACTGGCCGCACACCGCACGCCAGTTGAGCACCACGAAGTCGCCCGGCGCGACCTCGCTGACCCCCTCGCCGACGGACTCCACGACTCCGGCGGCCTCGTGGCCGAGCAGGAACGGGAAGTCGTCGTTGATGCCGCCCTCCTTGTAGTGGAGGTCGGTGTGGCACACCCCGCAGGCCTGCACCTTGACCACGGCCTCCCCCGGGCCGGGATCGGGGATCAGCACCGTCTCCACTCTGAGCGGTTCGTTCCTGCCCGGGGCGACGACGCCTCGTACTTCCTGTGCCATTCGCGGGGTTCCTCTCTGCGGGATGTCCGCCGGCTGCCGGGGCCGGAGCTCGGCAGCTCACTATCGCCGTCGCACCGACGGCGTTCAAGCACGTGTGCCCCTGGCGCCGGGCGTGCACGCTCCGCACCCGGTTCCCTCCGGCGAGCGGTCCGACACCGTACGGGACGCGGGGTGGCGGTCGCGGCCTGCCGTGCCCGCATGGTGAACGTCGACGACCCCGTCACTCGGGTGCAGGGTGAGCTGCGCGCGGCCCAGAGGACCGCCGGGTGACGCCGGGAGCGGGGTGCGTGCGGCCACCGGGGTGGGGGCGGAGGGCACCTGGCGTGACCCGGAGCAGCGTGCGCACGACGAGCGGGCGCCCGACACGCTGTTCCAGGTCGAGTACGGCGAGGTGGCGGAGGAACTCGTCGGCGACGGCATCGCCGCCGCGCCGCGACTGGTCAACCACCTGGCGGTGAACGGGCAGGTGCTCCACGCCCGGATGGAGAACGTGGAGGCCAGCGCCCTGGAACCGTGACGAGCCCGCCCGGCCCTCGGCCCGGGGGCCCGGCGGGAGTGCCGCCGGTGGGCCCGGTCGGGGGTCAGCTGATGCCGACGGCGTCCAGGGCGCGGCGTTGGGCCGCGGAGGGGCGGGCCGGCCAGATCAGGTAGCAGACGCCGCCGGTGCCGCTGCGGACCTGGCCGCTGCCGTCCCGGCGTTTGGTGCGCAGCCAGGTGTTCTCCCACTCGCGCCGGCGGTACACCCGGCGCACGGCGTTGTTGTCGGGCGAGTTGGGGTCGTTGGCGATGACGTCGCCGTCCGCGGTGAAGCCGATCAGGGTCATCAGGTGGCCCGCGGTGCCGTAGCCGGCGCCGGTGAGCTCGGTGGCCAGGAACGACTGCGAGGTGACCAGCGGAATTCCGGCACGTACCAGGCGTTCGGCGTCCCGCAGGGAGGAGAGCCGGGTGACGGTGGCCTGGAGCCCGTCGTAGGTCGCGGCGTAGGCGGTGCTGAAGGGCCAGTTCCCGCACCCCTCGTAGGTGTGGTCGTAGGTCTGCCGGGCGGCGTGGCAGACCTGCGGGTCGTCGTACTCGGGCTCCACCCAGGCGAGTTCGGCCGGATCGGGGCGGCGGCCCCAGTACTCGACGATCATCTGGGTGGACGTCGGGCTGCACCACGCCTCGCCGCCGTTGTCGTAGCGCGGGTAGCGGCCGAGGTGGACGTTCTGCGAGTAGCGCGGCACGTCCAGCTCGACCGCGCCGCCCCTGCCCGGATTGGACGCCGGGACCTCGAAGCGGTCGGGCACGTCGGAGCCGGTGGTGTCCAGCCGCCGGACCAGCGGGCCCGGGCCGCCGCCGGGCGCCCGGAGCAGCACGACCCGCAGCCGGAAGGCGGCGAACCGCAGCTCGCCGCCACGCGGGCCGATGACGACGGTGTCCGTGGACACCGAGCTGCGCCCGTCGCTCTGCCCGTCGACCGAGGTGCGGCAGGGCACGTCGTCGCCGTCACCCGAGGTCCAGACGCCCATGGTGTACCAGGGCGTCACGCCGCGGTCGGTGTAGGTCGCCTGGACCTCCACCCGCACCCAGGTGCCGGGCGGGGTGTCCGCGTTCCAGGACGTGATGAGTTCGGCGGCGGGGGTGCGCAGTTCACGTGTGGGTGAGGTCCACGAGGCGTACTCCCAGGTGGTGGTGGCGTCGTCGCGGTGCGGGTCGCGGTACTCGGTGGTGCCGGCGGGCCGGTCGAGCGCGAGGCAGGGTCGGCCGCCGTCGGACACCCGGGTGCCGTCGCCCGTACCGTCGGCCCAGTCCCGGCCGGTGTGCCACGAGTGGTGGGTCACCGTTGTCCCTTCCGGCTCCCGCCGGGGGCGGACGTATGTGCCGGCGGCGACTGCCGCCTGGGGAACCGCGACCGTTGCCGCGCCCGCGAGAGCGGCGGTCAGCATACTGCGGCGGGTGGTCTCGAAGCTGGGCATGGCTTGATCCCTCGGTCGTTCCGGCGGTGGGGGCGCCCGGGCACGGCGGATGGCCCACTATCGCGCTCCCCGATCCGGCATCGGTGGCGCCGAGGCGCCGACACGCCCAAGGACCAGCGGTCTGGCGGAGTGCTCCCGGCGGCGGCCGGGCGCCCTGCCCGCCACCGCCTACCCTGGCCGGATGGACTCCCGAACGGCGGCGCCCGGAAGCGGGCCGGCCGCACTCGCCGCCCACCTGCGGACGCTGGAGCCGTCCTGCGGGCCGGTCCGGCTGGTGGCCGTGGACGGGCACGCGGGCTCCGGCAAGAGCACCTTCGCCGGACGTCTGGCCGCGGAGCTCGACGGCGCGCCGGTGCTGCGGCTGGACGACCTGGCCAGCCACGACGCGCTGTTCGAGTGGACCGGTCGGCTGACCGCGCAGATCCTCGAACCGCTCGCCCGGGGCGAGGCCGCGCGGTTCGAGGTGTACGACTGGCACCGGCGGCGGTTCGACCGGGTGGCCGAGGTCGCGCCCGCGCCCGTGATGCTGCTGGACGGCGTGGGCGCGGGTCGCCGGGCCGTGCGCCCCCACCTGGCGTGCGTGCTGTGGATGGACCGGGAGGCCGACGAGTCCTGGTCGCGCGGCCGGTCCCGGGACGGGCCGGGACTCGCCGGGTTCTGGGACGGTTGGGTCCGGGCCGAGCAGCGGCACTTCACCGATGACCCGACGCGCCCCCATGCGCATCTGCTGGTCCGGGAGAAACTCCAGGGGTACGAGGTGCTGGAGGGGCCTGCGGGACAACGCCGAGCCACGCCCGAACCTCACTTTCCGTAGCGGACCGGGTCCGCATCGCGAAGTGTCCCAAGGACGCTCCCGGTTGCGGCCACACGACGCTTGACCGGGCACCGGCGAAGCACTTACGTTCTCAATGCGCGGTCTGTACCGGACTGCCCCCTGACGCGAAGCCCCCGGTCGTTCCCCCGTGACCGGGGGCTTCGTCCTGCCAGTTCAGCGGCGCACCCGCACCCGGGAGGCCACCCCGGGCGCGGCGCTACCAGCGCATCACGGAGGGTGACGAAACACGGGGTGGGCAGCGCCGGTTCCGTTCCGTCACCGGTGTTGCACCGGCTGTCAGGCGCCCTTCGGCGGAAGGCGCCCGCCAGGTACGATGCCGTCATCGCGGGGCGCCGGCGGAACCCGGCTGCGGGGCGGCGATTCCCCCCGACGGCACGGCTGTTGCGCGATCAGGGCCGACGCTTCCGGCCGAACACGGCGGGGGACCACTCGTGGGGGGATGCCATGGACTTCAGCACGCAGGAACCCCTCGACGCACCCGCACAGGCGCCCGCCGACCTCGCGTGGCTGCGTGGTGTGGACGCGTACACCGTGGGCAGCTACGCCCAGGCCGAGGACGAGTTCCGTACCGCCGCCGGTCTCGACCCGGGAATGGCCGACGCCTGGTTGGGGCTGCACGCGTTGCGGGCGGACACCACCACCGCGCTGCTGCGCATGTTCGAGTACCGGGACCGCTTCGGCGAGCAGCGCTCCCGGCACCGGAGAACGCTCAACTCCTGGTACTGGCTGGGCTGGTGGGTGCAGCCGGTGCTGGAGACCAGCCGGGACCTGCTGCTGGCGCACGCCTCGCACTGGCTCGACGGGCGGCACGTCGCCGAGCTCGACCGCGCCCTGGCGGGCTGCCCACCGCCCGAGTCCGATGCCCAGGTGCGGTTCCTGCACGCCTGCCGGGCCTACCTGGCGAAGGACTGGGAGGGGCTCGTGGCGCACACCGAGCCCCTCGTCGGGGACCACCTGCTCGGCATCGAGGCCGGCCTCTTCGCCGGCATGGCCCGGGTGCGGCTGGAGATGTACGGGCAGGCCGAGCCGCTGCTCGCCGCGGCGCTGATGCGCTGCCGCAGTGAGCAGCCGCAGCGCAAGGAGCTGCGGTACTGGCTGGCGCGGGCCCGTGAGGGCACCGGACGCAGCGCGGCCGCGCTGCCGCTGTACCGGGCGGTGCACCGGG
>NZ_BAAHCA010000237.1:0-6012 GCF_054776295.1 Streptomyces sparsus | reverse complement strand
GGGTGAGGCGCCCGGCCCCATCGTGCCGTAGTGCAGGGCCCGCTTGGACAGCGCCGAGACGGGCCCCATCGGCGCCCGCGACCCCAGCAGCAGCCGGTGGGCGCGGGTGCGCGCGGCCAGGCCGCGGAAGGGCAACACCCGGGCCTCACCGAGCAGTCGGCGGGCGCCGGTGCTGCACAACATCAACGCGGCGCCGTGCTCCTGGAGTTGCGGCCGTCCGGCTGCGGCCATGATGGTCATGGCACCCATCGAGTGCCCTCCGACCACCGCCGGGGTGCCGGCTGCGAGGGTGGCGTCGAGCACCGCGCACAGGTCGTCGGCCAGCGCGTAGGTGCTGTAGCCGCCGGCGCCGGGGGCGGGTGAACGCCCGTGGCCGCGCTGGTCGTAGAGCACCACCCGGTGGCCGTCCGCGACCAGTCGCCGGGCGACCGGCACCCAGAACGCGGTGGAGCAGGTCCAGCCGTGGGCGAGTACCACCGCCGGGCCCTGCTCGGGGCCGTGCACCTCGGTGTGCAGCCGGGAGCCGTCGGGGGAGACCACCGTCAGCACCCGGGACGGTTCGAGTGGCGCGTGGTCGCCGGTCACGGTACGTGTGCGTCGCCTCATGCGGCGGCCTCCTCGTCGGTGGCGGCAGCCGGAGAGGCCGCCGGTGCGGTGACGCGCGCCGCGGGGGCGCGCAGTACCCGGTACTCCTCCAGGCGGACCTCCGCGGTGGCCCTGCGGAACTCGGCGGTCGTGCCGGGCCAGACCGTGGTGTTGCGGCCGTTGGCGTCCAGGTACCAGCTGTCGCAGCCGCCGGTGTTCCACACCGTGCGCCGCATCCGTTCCTGGATCCGCTGGTTCCAGGCGCTCACGGCCTGCGGCCGGGCGTCCAGCGCGACCCGTCCGCCGAGCGTGTCGAGCTGCTTCAGGAAGTCGGTGACGTAGGCGAGTTGGGCCTCGATCATCAGGATCATCGAGCTGTTGCCGAGGCCGGTGTTGGGGCCGATCACGGTCAGGAAGTTGGGGAAGCCGGCGGCGCTGGCACCGCGCAGCGCCTCCATGCCGCCCTTCCACGCCTCGGCGAGCGTGGTGCCGTCGGCGCCCTTCACCTTCCTGGCGATCGGCATGTCGGTGACGTGGAAGCCGGTGCCGAAGACGATCGCGTCGGCCTCCGCCGTGGTGCCGTCGGCGGCCACCAGCGTGCTGCCGCGGACCTCCTTCAGACCGGAGGCCACCAGGTCCACGTTGTCCCGGGTGAGCGCCGGATAGAAGGAGTTCGACAGCAGGATGCGCTTGCAGCCGATGCGGTAGTCGGGGGTGAGCTTGCGCCGCGTCACCGGGTCCTTGATCACCCGCCGCATGTGCCGGGCGGCGAGCCGCTGCACCAGGCCGAGCTGCTGGGGGTGCCTGGTGAAGGCGCCCACCTGGAGCTCCCTGATGCCCCACAGGATCTGCCGCCGCACCGCGCCGGTGACGGGCAGCTTGCCGTGCAGCCATCGTTCGGCACCGCTGATCGGGCGGTCCACGCGGGGCATCACCCAGGCCGGCGTCCGCTGGAACAGGGTCAGCCGGCCGACGGTCGGGGCGATGGCGGGCACGATCTGGATCGCGGACGCACCGGTGCCGATCATGGCGACCCGCTTGCCGCTCAGGTCGTAGTCGTGCTCCCAGCGCGCCGAGTGGAAGACCCGGCCGGGAAAACCGTCGAGTCCGGGGATGTCGGGGATCTTCGCGTCGGAGAGCGGTCCGGTGGCGGAGACCACCACGTCGGCCGTGAGGGTGCCCTGGCTGGTGTCGACGGTCCAGCGCAGCTCGTCGGTGTCCCAGGTCAGCTGCTCCACGTCGCAGTTGAGCCGCAGGTGCGGGCGCAACCCGAACGTGTCCGCGACCCGCTCCAGGTAGGCGCGGATGTGCGGCTGGCCGGAGAAGCTGCGCGGCCACTCCGGGTTGGGCGCGAAGGAGAACGAGTAGAGGTGCGAGGGCACGTCGCAGGCGCACCCCGGATAGGTGTTGTCGTGCCAGGTGCCGCCCACCGCCGCCCGGCGTTCCAGCACCACGAAGTCCGTGACGCCGGCCCGCCGCAGCTGCACGGCTGCTCCCAGTCCGCCGAATCCGGATCCGATCACCGCCACCCGCACGTGCTCACGCGCCCGCTCGCGCTCGGCCATGCCGCCTCCCGAGGTCCACCGAAAAACCGTGCCAGCAATCACTGGCACGTTCGCAGCGTAGGGCAGGCCCGTACTCGTGGGTAGAGGGTGAGCCGGGAAAAGTTACCGGCGGTTGCACCCCGCGTGGCGGGGCGCGTTCCGGCATAGGCTGACGGAGTGGGAACTTCCGACGAGCAGACCGGCGAGCACCCGGGCGCACCCCTCTGCGGGCGCGACACCCGGCACCCGCGCCAGCCTCCCGAGACCCCGGACGGCAACGACGGGACCACCGGGCACAGGCCCGGATCCGAGGCGTCGGATGTCGCCGAGGCTCCGGAAACCGCCGAAACCGCCGAAGCCGGTGGCGGCCCGGACGAGGGGGCCGACGACGGGCGCGAGTACCGGGCGGCCGAACTGGCCGCGGCCGCCGGCATCACCACCAGGACCCTGCGCTTCTACCGGGAACGCCGGCTGCTGCCGCCGCCGAGGCGCTCGGGCCGGGTCGCCTGGTACAACAACCACCACCTGGCCCGGGTGCGGACCATCAGCAGCCTGCTGGCACGCGGCCACACCCTGGGCGGCATCGCCGACCTGCTCACGGCGTTCGAGAAGGGCCGCGACTCCCGCAACGCGGCCGAACTGCTCGGCCTGGGCGAAGCCCTCACCCCGTCGTTCTCGGAGGAGGAGCCGGTGCGCCTCACCCCCGAGGCGCTGGCCGCCTACTTTCCCGGCGACGACTCGGCGGAGAACCTCTCCACCTCACTCGAACTCGGCTATCTCGCGGTGCGGGGCGACGATCTGGTGCACGTCAGCCGCCGCCTGCTGGAAGCCTCCTCCACCCTGGTCCAGCAGGGCATTCCGCTGGCCGCGGTCCTGGACGCGGGCCGCGACGTGCGCACCCACGTGGAAGCCATCGCCACGGTGTTCGCGGAACTCGTCAGCACCCACCTGCTGGCGTCGGACCGCGACCCGGAGGTGATCGCGGCGGCCGTCGAGCGACTGCGCCCGTACACCAAGCAGGTGGTGGACGCCGAACTGTCGATGGCCCTGGACCGCAAGGTCCGCACCGGCCTGGACGCCTGGCTGCGGGAACAGCGCGCGACCCGTCCCCCGTCCCTCGGCACGCCCGCCGGCCCGACCCCGCCCGACCCCACCACGCCGGAGGCCGAGGGGCCGTAGAGCGCCGACCCGGAGGCCGACGGCCGGTAGCCGGAAGCAGCGAGGAGGCCTCCGTCACCGCCGCGGGCCTCCCGGCCTCCGACCGGCCGGCTCCCCTCCCCCGTTCCCCGGCCCGTCCGTGGCGCATGTCATCCTGCTGTCAGCCGAACCGGTTAAGTGACCGTTCAACCGAAAGCCCGCACAGCCCCGGCGACGCCCCGACACCCTTCCCCTCCCGCTCTGGAGCAGCTCCATGGAACCCCTGCGCATCGGCGTGCTCGGCGCGTCCCGGATCGCCGAGAAGGCGCTCGTCGCCCCCGCCCGCCTCGCCGGACACCGGCTGGTCGCCGTCGCCGCCCGCGACCGGACCCGCGCCGACGCCTTCGCCGCCCGCCTCGGCGTGGAGCGGGTGCTCGGCTCGTACGCGGAGCTGCTCGCCGACCCGGAGGTGGAGGCCGTCTACAACCCGCTCGCCAACGGCCTGCACGGGCCGTGGAACCTCGCCGCGGTCCGGGCCGGCAAGCACGTGCTGACCGAGAAGCCGTTCGCCTCCAACGCGGCGGAGGCCGCCGAGGTACGGGACGCCGCCGCACAGGCGGGCGTGGTGGTGCTGGAGGCGTTCCACTACCTCTTCCACCCGGTCAACCGGCGACTGCACGCCCTGCTGGACTCCGGCGAGCTGGGTGAACTGCGGCACGTCGACGTCTCGTTGCACATACCCGAGCCCGCCGACGACGACCCCCGCTGGTCGCTGGAGCTGGCCGGCGGCGCCCTGATGGACCTGGGCTGCTACAGCCTGCACGCCATCCGCCGACTCGCCCCCTGGGGCAGCGGAGCACCGCGCCTCGTGACCGCTCGCGGCGGCGAACGGGCCGGACACCCGGGAGTCGACGAGTGGCTCGACGCCGAACTGGCCTACCCCGGCGGGGCCACCGCGACGTCCCGCTGCCACATGGCGGCGGACGACGTCCGGTGGGGGCTGCGGGTGACGGGCTCGGAGGGTGAGGCGAAGGTGCTCAACTTCATCCAGCCCGACCTGGACGACCGCCTGGAGGTCACCACCAAGGCCGGCACCCGCGTCGAGGAACTGGGCCGACGCAGCACCTACGCCTACCAGTTGGACGCCTTCGCCGCCCGCCTGCGCGACGGCACCCCGCTGCCCATCGACCCGGACGACGCCGTCGCGACGATGGCCCTCATCGACGACTGCTACCGCGCCGCCGGCTTCCCCACCCGCCCCCGCTTCACCGGCTGAGACGGGCGAGGCACCGCGGGCCGACGGACCCGACCGCGCGCCCTCAGTGGTCGTAGACGACCGTGACGGGCGCGTGGTCGGACCAGCGCTCCTCGTGGGTCGCGGCCCGCTCCACGTACGCCTTCACGGCGCGGGCCGCCAGGCCGGGGGTCGCCGCCTGGTAGTCGATGCGCCAGCCGCTGTCGTTGTCGAACGCGCGGCCCCGGTAGGACCACCACGAGTACGGGCCGTCCGTGTCGGGGTGCAGCTCCCGCACCACGTCGACCAGACCGCCGTCGGCCGGGTCCAGGACGCGGCTGAGCCAGTCCCGCTCCTCGGGCAGGAAACCGGCGTTCTTCCGGTTGGCCCGCCAGTTCTTCAGGTCCGCCTCGCGGTGGGCGATGTTCCAGTCACCGCAGACGACGACCTCCCGCCCGTCGGCCGCCGCACGTGCCCGCAGCTCCTTGAGGTAGGGCAGGAACGCGCCCATGAAGCGTTCCTTCTCCTCCTGGCGCTCGGTGCCGACGTCACCGGACGGCAGGTAGAGGCTGGCCACCGTCACACCCGGCAGGTCGGCTTCCAGGTAGCGGCCGGAGTCGTCGAACTCGGTGACGCCGAAACCCGTCCTCACCTCGTCGGGTTCGCGGCGGGTGAGCAGTGCCACACCGGCCCGGCCCTTCGCGGCGGCCGGCGCCCACGCGGTGTGCCAGCCGGCCGGCTCCCGTACCGCCGCGGTGAGCTGGTCGGCCTCGGCGCGGACCTCCTGCAGGCAGACCACGTCCGCGTCGGTGTCCGCCAGCCACGGCAGGTAGCCCTTCTTGGCGGCGGCCCGCAGACCGTTGACGTTGACGGTCGTCACTTTGAACATCTCTGCACCCTACATACGATGCGGTCATGCACATCGCGACCCTGCGCTACGACCATCCCGACGCCCGGAAGCTCGAGGCCGAGGTCCAACTCGAGTACGCCGTGCGGTACGGAGACGAGGGGGACGTCACACCACTGGCACCGGAGATGTTCGAGCCGCCCCACGGGCTGTTCCTGGTCGTCTACGACCAGAAGGAACGACCGGTCGCGACCGGCGGCTGGCGTTCGCAGGAGCGCAACGACGAGGGCTACTCCGACGGCGACGCGGAGATCAAGCGCATGTACGTGGTCACCGAAGCGCGCGGCCAGGGTCTGGCCCGGCGGGTGCTGGCCGCCCTGGAGGAGGACGCACGCGCCGCCGGCCGGACCCGGATGGTCCTGGAGACGGGCACCCAGCAGCCGGAGGCGATAGCCCTCTACACGTCGAGCGGCTACACGCCCACCACCAAGTTCGGCCTGTACCGTCACGAGCCGCTGAGCCGCTGCTTCGCCAAGCCGCTCTGACGAGCGCCGTGTCCGGACCCCGTGTCCGGCTGCCGTGGGCGGACCCGGCCCCGGACGCCACGGGAGGACGGCCGACGCCCGGCGGCCCCCGCGTGCCGGGGTACGCCGCCGGCGCGGTAC
>NZ_BAAHCA010000236.1:0-6014 GCF_054776295.1 Streptomyces sparsus | reverse complement strand
CGGGCCGCCCTTGCTCTCCCGCGTCCCGGACGGGCCCGCCCGGACCCGCCGTTCCCGGGCGGCGTCGGCGTGCCCGGCCGCTGGCCTTTCGTCCGCTCCCGTCCGGTAAGTGGCCCGTGGTGCGTGGCCGGTTGGGGGCCCGGGGCCCGCGCTCGGGGAAATTTCCCGCTCCCGGAGCGGTGCTTTTTGTCAGGCCCGTTGACAGCCTCGCGACGCCTCCGTAACTTCCACGCATCAGCCCGATAGTTTTCGGAAATCTTCCGGAAGGTGTGCGATGCGCAGAGTTGTGCGGACCCCTGTCCCACCGGCCCGCGGACGGCGAGCCAGGCGCCGCGGACTCACCTGGGCCGTCGCTGCGGCGTTCGTCGCCGTGACGGCCGGTGCCTGCGGCAGCGGCGGGCCGGGTGAGGGCGCCGAGGACACCCTGGAGGTCTGGGTCTACCAGGACGCCTCCACCGAGGTGCAGCGCCAGGCGGTCGAGCGGTTCAACAAGCAGTCCGACATCAAGGCCGAACTCGTCGAGGTCCCGGGGGAGGGCTACCAGGACAAGATGCGCAGCGCCATGGGCACACCCAACGCCCCGGACGTGTTCTTCAACTGGGGAGGCGGCAGCATCAGCGACTTCGTCGAGAAGGACATGCTCGTCGACCTGACTCCCGTGCTGGAGGAGGACAGCGAACTCAAGCAGGCGTTCGTGCCCGCCATTCTCGACGCCGGCCGGGTCGACGGCCGCTACTACGGCACTCCGATGCGCGGCATGCAGCCCGTGGTGCTGTTCCACAACAAGGAGGTGTTCGAGAAGGCGGGTGCGGAGCCGCCCACCTCGTGGGAGGACCTGCTGGCGCTCATCGACACCTTCAAGGACGAGGGCGTCACCCCCTTCGCCCTCGCCGGCTCCGACGCCTGGACCGAACTGATGTGGCTGGAGTACCTGCTGGACCGCTCGGGCGGCGCCGAGGTGTTCCGCCGCATCCAGGACGGCGAGCCGGGCGCCTGGGAGGACCCGGCGGTGCTCAAGGCCGCCGGCCTGGTCCGGGAACTCGTCGACCGCGGGGCTTTCGGCACCAACTACAAGTCCGTCAACTACACCGCCGACGGCGCCTCCACGCTGTTCGCCAAGGGCCGGGCCGCCATGCACCTCATGGGCAGCTGGGAGTACGCCAACCAGCAGGCCAACCAGCCGGAGTTCGCCGAGAACGGCCTGGGCTGGTCGGCGTTCCCCGAGGTGCCCGGCGGCACCGGCGACCCGGCGAACGTCGTCGGCAACCCGACCAACTACTGGTCGATCAACTCCCGGGTGACCGGCGAACGCCGGGAGGCCGCCCTGGACTTCCTGCGGCTCTCCGGGGACGAGCAGTACGCGAAGGCACTCGTCGACAACGGTGACGTGCCCGCCACGACGGGCGCCGAGAAGCTGCTCGACGAGCACAGCGCCCCCGACTACGCCCGGTTCCAGTACACGTTGGTCACCGAGGCACCTCACTTCACCCTGTCCTGGGACCAGGCGCTGCCCACCCGACAGGCGGCACCCATGCTCGACAACATCCAGAAGCTGTTCAACGAGCAACTCACGCCGCAGGGGTTCGTCGACGCGATGAAGGCCGTGAAGTGAGGGAACAGTCTCCGCCCGCAGTCCGCGTGGGCCGTCCGAGCGTGTTCTGGGCGGCCCCCGGGGTGCTGTTCTTCCTGCTCTTCGCCGTCGGTCCGATGCTGCTCGTCGGATACCTCTCCTTCACCGACTGGGACGGACTCGGCGGCTTTCCCGGCTGGAGCGGCACCGACAACTGGGAGCGGCTGTGGGCCGACCCCGTCATGCGCCAGGCCGTGACGCTGAGCCTCGCGCTCACCGCGGTGAGCTGGCTGGTGCAGACGCCCGTCGCGCTGCTGCTCGGTGTCTGGGCGGCCGGTCGGCAGCGGCACCGCGCGGTGCTGACCGCCGTGTTCTTCCTGCCGCTGCTGGCCTCGTCCGTGGCCCTGGCCCTGCTCTGGAAGTCACTGCTCGACCCCAACTTCGGGCTGATCGCCGACCTCGGTCCCTGGCTCGGCTTCGAGGACGGCAACCTGCTCGGCAGCTCCCGCGGGGCCTTCGCGGCCGTCGCGTTCGTCGCCGCCTGGCAGTTCATCCCGTTCCACACGCTGCTCTACCAGGGCGGCGCCCGCCAGATCCCCCGCTCGCTCTACGACGCCGCCTCGATCGACGGTGCCGGCACCGTCCGGCAGTTCTTCACCATCACGCTGCCGCAGCTGCGCAACACCCTCGTCACCTCGTCGGTGCTGATGGTCGTCGGCGCGCTCACCTTCTTCGACACCGTGCTCATCCTCACCGAGGGCGGCCCCGGAACGGACACCACCATCGTGCCCTACCTGATGTACAAGAGCGGCTTCCAGGCGTACGACATGGGCTACGCCAGCGCCGTCGCCACCACCCTGGTCGGTGTCGCCACCGCCGTCTCGCTGGTCCTCGTCCGCCTCACCGGCTTCAGTGCCATGCGCAGCACCAGGGAGGGCATGTGAGCGGGCCGTCCCACCGCGCGTTCCTGCGTCGCCACAACGTGCCCGCCGGTGTCGCCGCCGCGTTCTGGCTGGTCGTGGTCGGGCTGCCGCTGTACGTGCTGCTCGCCTCCACGTTCCAGACCCGGGACGCCTACTTCGACCACGGATCGCTCGCCCTGCCCACCGAACCCACGCTGGACAACTACCGGCGGGTGCTGGCGGGCGACTTCCTCACCTACCTGCTCAACACCGCGCTGGTCACCGTCGGCTGTGCCGTGATCGTCGTCGTGCTGTCGGTCAGCGTCGGCTACACCGTGGTGCGGACCCTGAGCCGCACCTCCCAGCAGGTGTTCCGGTTCTTCCTGCTGGGTCTGGCCATCCCGGCGCAGGCGGTCATCATCCCGGTGTACCTGCTCATCACCCAACTGCACCTCTACGACAGCCTCTGGGCGGTCGTGCTGCCCACCGCGGCCTTCGCGCTGCCGGTGAGCGTGTTGATCCTGGCCGGGACCATGCGGGACATCGACGAGGAACTGTACGAGTCGATGACGCTGGAGGGCGCCGGCCAACTGCGGGTACTGCTGCGGCTGGTGCTGCCGCTGTCCCGCGCCGGCATCTCCACCGTCGCGGTCTACTCAGCTCTCCAGGCCTGGAACAACTTCCTGTTCCCGCTGATCCTCACCCAGTCCACGAGCAGCCGCGTGCTCACCCTCGGACTCTACGACTACGTCGGCCAGTTCCGGGTCGACATTCCCGCCCTGCTCGCGGCCGTGGTGCTGTCCATCGTGCCCATCTTCGTCGTGTACCTCTTCGCCCGCCGCCAGCTCGTCAGCGGCCTGATGGGCGTCGGCGGGCGCTGAACCGCCCCGCCCCCCCGCAGGCCCGCCCCGTCCGCTAGGAGACCCATGCCCCACCCTTGGCAGGACCCGTCCCGGCCGCCCGAGGAGCGCGCAGCCGACCTGCTCGCCCGGATGACACTGGAGGAGAAGCTCGCCCAACTGTCGGGTTCCTGGCCCGGTTCCGACCAGGGCGCGGCGGACGTCGCCCCGCTCCAGCACGAGATGGGCACCACCGCCGGCCCCGACGCCCTGCCCATCGGCACCGGTCAACTCACCCGCCCCTTCGGCACACGACCGGTGGACCCCGCCGAAGGCGCCCGCTCCCTCGCCGAGTTCCAGCGGCACACCGCCGCCGACAACCGGTTCGGCATACCCGCGCTCGCCCACGAGGAGTGCCTGACCGGCTTCGCCGCCTGGCAGGCCACCGTCTTCCCGGCTCCGCCGTCCTGGGGCGCCTCCTTCGACCCGGACCTGGTCCGCCGGTGCGCCGCGGCGATCGGCGCCTCGATGCGTGCCGTCGGCGTCCACCAGGGCCTGGCCGGGGTGCTGGACGTGCTGCGGGAACCGCGCTGGGGCCGGGCCGAGGAGACCATCTCCGAGGACCCCTACCTGGTCGCCACCATCGGCACCGCCTACGTCGCCGGGCTGGAGTCCGCCGGGATCGTCGCCACGCTCAAGCACTTCGCCGGCCACGCCGCCTCGCGCGGCGCCCGCAACCACGCGCCGGTCGACCTCGGCCCGCGCCAACTCGCCGACACCGTGCTGCCACCGTTCGAGATGGCGCTGCGGGACGGCGGCGCTCGCTCGGTGATGCACGCCTACAACGACATCGACGGGGTCCCCGCCGCGGCCCACAGCGAACTGCTCACCGGCCTGCTGCGCGAACGCTGGGGCTTCACCGGCACCGTCGTCGCGGACTACTTCGGCGTCTCCTTCCTCGAACTCAGCCACCGCGTAGCCGACTCACCCGCCGGTGCCGCCGCCCTCGCGCTCGCGGCCGGCGTGGACGTCGAACTGCCCGCGCGGCGCTGCTACGGTGAGCCGCTGCTGAAGGCCGTCCGCTCCGGCGACGTGCCCGAGCGACTCGTCGACCGGGCCGCCCTCCGCGTGCTCCGGCAGAAGGCGGAGGCGGGACTGCTGGACGGTGACGGCCGGGCCTCCGCACCACCGGCCGGCCCCGTCGACCTCGACCCGCCCGCCATGCGCGCACTGGCGCGACGTCTCGCCGAGCAGTCCGTGGTGGTCCTGGCCAACCGGGACAACACCCTGCCGCTGGCCCAAGGCGCCCGCGTCGCGGTAGTGGGCCCGCTGGCCGACGACCCGGCCGGCATGCTCGGCTGCTACACGTTCCCGCGGCACGTCGGCGTGGAGCATCCGGACCTGCCGCTCGGCGTCGACGTGCCGACCGTGCTCGCCGCCCTGCGCGCGGAACTCCCCCCGGAAGGACTGGTGGCGGGCCCGGCGGACGCCGATGTGACGGTCGCCGTGCTCGGCGACCGGGCCGGGCTCTTCGGGCGCGGCACCTCGGGGGAGGGGTGCGACGCCGAGGACCTGACGCTGCCCGACGGACAGGCGGCCTGGCTGGACGAGTTGCTGGCGGCGACCGAGACCCCGGTGGTGCTGGTCCTGCTCACCGGCCGCCCCTACGCGCTGGGCCGCTGGCACGACCGGCTCGCCGCGGTCGTGCAGGCCTTCTTCCCCGGCGAGGAGGGCGGGCCCGCGACAGCAGGCGTGCTCACCGGCCGGGTGGAGCCGTCCGGTCGGCTCCCGGTGAGCGTGCCGCGCCGACCGGGCGGACAGCCGTGGACGTACCTGCAACCGCCACTCGGACTGGCGGGGGACGCCAGCAGCATCGACCCGACCCCGCTGTACCCGTTCGGGCACGGTCTGTCCTACACCTCCTTCGACTGGGGGCCGGCGTCCGCAGACCGGACCGCCGTGCCGGTGGACGGCGGCACCACCGTGCGGCTGAGAGTGCGCAACACCGGTCCGCGGCCGGGAACCGAGGTGGTCCAGCTCTACCTGCACGATCCGGTGGCGCTCACGGTCAGGCCGGTCGACCGCCTCATCGGCTACGCCCGGGTGCCGTTGGAGCCGGGAGCGGAGGCCGAGGTGCGGTTCGCCTTCCACGCCGACCTCACCGCGTACAGCCTCTCGGCGGAGCGACGCGTGGTGGAACCGGGGGAACTGGAACTCCGGCTGGCCGCCTCCAGCGCCGACGTCCGGCAGCGGGTGCCGATCACGCTGACCGGCGAGCTGCGGGCCGTCGGCCACGACCGGACGATGACCTGCGCGGCGGAGGTCGTGCCGGTCCCGACCTGAGCGGGCCGGGTCGGGGTGCGTTACGGCACCCCGACCGCCACCCGAGTGGTCCCCGGGCCGGCGGCTCCGGGCCGGAAGGCCATCGGGCCGCCACCTCGACGCCCCCGCCCCGAGGCCCGGTCTCCATACATGCCGTGTCAGCGGGTATCCGGGCAGCATGTACCAAAGCGGACTGACAGACCGGCACGGGCCCGCGCCCCACGGCGGCCCCGGACGCCGACGCGCGTTGTGGATGCGACTGCTGTGGTTGGGCGTCGTGCTGGGCGCCCTGATGGCGTGGTTCCAGCACGCCGCCCTGGACAGGTCCTGGCCGGCGGCGCTGGCGCTGGGCTGCCTCTTCGCGCCGGTGGCCGCGGCGGC
>NZ_BAAHCA010000235.1:0-6022 GCF_054776295.1 Streptomyces sparsus | reverse complement strand
GCCGACGGCCGGACGGTGTGCAGGGCGAGCAGCGCGCGCCGGTCCACCCGGCCGGCGGTGCGCGGAATGCGGGGCACCGGGACCCAGGTGGCGGGCAGCAGCGATTCCGGCAGCACCTCGGCGACGGCCCCGGGCAGTCCCTGTGCCGCCGTGCCGGGGGCGGGCACGTAGTAGGCCGTCATACGGGCGCCGAGCCTGCGCTGGTCGGCCGGGTCCGGGTAGCCGATCCTGGCCAGCATCCGCCGGACCCGCCCGGTGTCCACCGGGACCCGCAGCTCCTCGTCCGCCTCGGCCATGTCGAGATGCCCGAGCCTGACCTCCCACCGCGTGGGCGCCTCGTAGTTGTGGTAGCCCCGCTCGGCGGCGTGCACGTAGACACCCACGTCGTTGATCATGCAGTTGGAGCTGCAGAAGCCGGTGTCGGTCGGCTGCGCCCACAGGGACGAGCGCTGCCGCAGGTAGGAGCGGATGCCCTCCTTGGTCACCTCCGAGTAGCGGAAGAAGTCCACGACGTCCACGGCGTCCACGGCGGCGGCGCCGAGGTCACCGGACGCCTGGTGGTAGACACGTCGGCCGACCCGCAGCTTCTCCTCGATCTCCGCCACGTCGTAGATGCCGTGTTCGTGGAACCAGGACAGCCGCTCGTCCATGATCTGGCCTCGGGACAGACCGGTGACGATGCTCGGAATGCCGCGTTCGTGCGCCAGCGTCGTGCTCAGGTCCAGCAGGGAGCGGAAGCAGCCGTTGCACACGCTCTTGTGCTCCTGGAGAGACCGGAGGAACACCTTGCGCTGGTCGGCCCGGGTGGCCGTGACGTGCTCGATGCCCAACTCCGAGGTGACGTCCTCGACGTTGCGCAGTGCCGTGCGGGAGATGAAGCCGTTGTCGAAGGTGAAGGTCATCACCCGCAGGCCGAGTTCCACGAGCCGGTACAGCACGTAGGTGCTGTCCTTGCCGCCGCTGAACAGCAGCAGGCAGTCGACTTCCGACCCCCGGGCCCGGGCCGCCTCACGCAGCCGGGGAGCCAGCTCCTCAGGCTGCCGGAAGTACGCCTGTATCTCGTCCCGGTGGGTGTCGAGGCGGGCGCACAGCGAGCAGACGCCCCCGGCGTCGAAGGTCAGACCGGGGAACGCGTCGCCGATGCCGCAGCTCACACAGCGGCGCTCCGCCGAGTCGGGGTCGTCCGGGTCCTCGGCACCGTGGAGCACCACCGCGCAGTCGGTGGCGTGCGGTTGCTGGCGTACGGCCTCCTCGACCTGCCTCGTGACCATGCGGGCCCGGTCGGGATCGAGGACGCTGTCGCGTGTGTCGGAGCCCATGTCAGTCCTTCAGCAGGTCGTCGGATGCGGTGTCGAGCAGTGCTTCCTCGACGACGCCGGCCAGCGCCTCGATGGTCGGATTGCGCAGGAACGTCAGGAGCGGGAGCGAGACGCCGAACTCCTCCTCGATGCGGGAGAGCACGGTGATGACGGCGAGGGAACCACCGCCCGACTCCTGGAAGGTGCGGTGCACGTCGACGGCGGGGGCGGGGAGGACGGAGGACCAGATGTCGGCGACGGCCTGCTCGGTGGCGTTGCGCGGGCCTTCGGTGTGCTCGTCCGGTGCCGTCGCCGGGGCGGGCGGCCGGAGCGCCGCCCGGTCGATCTTGCCGCTGATGGTGCGGGGAATGCCGTCCGTGGCCACGATGCCGGCCGGGACGGCGACCGCGGGGAGCCGCTCGGCCAGACGGGTGCGCACGGCGTCGGTGTCGACTCCGGTGGCGGGCTCGACGAAGGCGTGCAGCAGGGGCGGACCGTCCCCGGACTCGCTGAGCACCACGGCGGCCTCGGAGACACCGGGACACTCGCGCAGGGCGCTCTCCACCTCCTCCAGTTCCACCCGGACCCCGCCGATCTTCACCTGGTGGTCCCTGCGTCCCAGGAACTCCAGGGCCCCGTCGGGCAGGACCCGGCCGAAGTCGCCGGTGCGGTACAGGACTTCGCCCGCGCCCTCCCGCAGCCGATCGGGCACGAAGGCGCGCGCCGTGGCCTGCGGTTGCCGGTGGTACCCGAGGGCGCGGTGCGGGGTCCGCAGGTGGATCTCCCCGACGTGGCCGTCGGGGACCGGGTCGCCGCCCTCGTCGAGGAGCAGCACCTCGGTCTCCGGCATGGGGCGTCCGACGGGGATGGAGGCACGGTCGGTGTCGGACCGGGTGACGACGTGGAAGGTCTTCGTCATCGTCGTCTCCGACGGGCCGTACAGGTTGAGCAGGGTGACGCGGTCGCCGAAGTGGTCGAACCAGCGGGCGGCGTCCGCGGGCGGCAGCCTCTCGCCGGAGAGGGCCACGCACCGCAGCGACTCGAAACCGAGCCCGCCGGTGACGGCGGCGGTGAGCAGCGGCCGGAAGACGGAGGGCACGCAGTGGATCAGCGCGATCCGCTCCCGGTCGAGCCAGCGTGCCAGCGCGGACGGGTCGGATCGGGTGTCCGCCGCGGGCGCGCACAGCGTTCCGCCCACGCTCAGCGGAAGGAGGACGTCGCGCAGCACGGCGTCGAAGGCGGGGGACACGAGCTGGCCCACGCGCCATCCGGGGCCGACGCCGAGCAGTTCGGCCTGCCAGCGGACGTAGTGGTCGAGACTGCTCGACCGGCCGAGTATGCCCTTGGGCCGACCGGTCGAACCGGAGGTGTGGAACAGGTGGCTGGGGTCGTCGGGCGCGGCGACGTGGGCCGGGTAACCGTCCCGGGCGGCGCTCTTGGCGGTGCCGAGGTCGACCCGGACGGTGTCCGGCACGGCACTGAGCGGGCCGTCCACCCGGTGGTCACCGCCGACACCGACGAGGCCGTGGGTGGGCCGGGCGTCCGCGAGGACCGCCGCCAGCCGCAGCGGCGGCGCGGACAGGTCCAGCGGCGCCAGGACGGCACCGAGGCGCAGCACGCCCACCATCGCGGTGGCGAGTTCCGCCCGGTCGTCGGTGAGTACCGCGACGACCGACCCGGCCCCGGCACCCGCACGGTGCAGTGCGGCGGCGACACCGTCGGCCTGCTCGTCCAGTTCGGCGTAGCTGAGCCGGGAGCTTTGAGCTTCCACTGCGACGCGGTCGGGAAACTGCTCGATCGTGCGCCCCACGATCGATTGGATCGCTTCGAAAGCCATGGCTGGTCCTAGTCTGCAGAGGGCCGGGGGTCACACGTGTCCGGGAAGGGAGAACGTGTCGAGGAGGATGCCGAAGGTGAGGACGACCAGCAGGAGGTCGTCGTCGAGGTGCGGGTGGAGTGCGAACCCGTCGCCCAGGTAGCGCGACCTGAGGTGTTCCACGACGACCGGGTCGAAGTAGCCCTGCCGGGCGATCCGTGCGGGCGACAGCAGGTCGTTGATCCACTCGGTGTTCTGCCGGAGCAGGCCGGGGCTGCCCGGGGCGCGGAAACCGTACTTCTCCCGGTGGGTGATCTCCGGCGGCACGAGCCCCTCGGCAGCCTGCCTGACGATCAGCTTCTCGCCCTGGGGGCCGACCTTGAGCCGGGTGGGCACGGTGAGGGCGAAGTCGAGCACCCGGCGGTCGAGAAAGGGGTACCGGGCTTCCACCGAGTGTGCGAGGGCCATCCGGTCCCCGTGGTCGGTCAGCAGGTGGTCGGACAGCCGCAGGGTGAAGTCGAGGTAGGAGCGCTGGTTCAGTCGCGGCCTGCCGCTGATCCGTCGCCGGTCGGCCACGGGGTGCGCCAGGCAGTCGAACTCGTGGTGGCCGGCCTGGAGGTCGGGCGCGTACAACTCGCGGACCTGGCTGCGCCAGGCGTGGTAGCGGCGCTCGTAGAACAGGTCGCGGTCGCCCCAGAGCCGGTCCCGCAGGTCCTCCTCCAGGGCGTCGAGCAGCGGGTCCCCGGAACGGTCCCGGCCGCGTCCGCCCGCGTCGAACCGGTAGCCGAGGTAGCCGCCGAACAGTTCGTCGGCGCCCTCACCGCTCAGGACCGCCTTGACGCCGTGGGCGCGGGCGAGCGCGGACAGCGCCATGGAGCAGGTGTTGTAGGTCTCCTTCACCGGGCACTCGCTGTGCGCGACCATGCGCTCCAGCCCGTCCGTGAGGTCGCGCTCGGTGAAGGGGGCCTCGTGGTGCCGGGAGCCGATCTTCGCCGCCGCCAGGCGCTGGTACCGCGACTCGTCCATCGGGCTCTCGGGGAAGGTGACCGAGAAGGAGTGCGGGTGCGGCGCCGACCTGGCCGCGAGTGCGCCGATCAGGGACGAGTCGAGTCCGCCGCTGAGGTAGAAGCCCACGTCGACGTCGGCCTGCATCCGGCGGTGGACGGCGTCGGTGAGCAACTCCCGGAGGCGTTCGGCGTAGTACTCGTCCACTTCGTGCTGCTCGTCGGTGCGGGGGTAGTCCAGGTCCCAGTAGCGGCTCTCCCGGGCGCCGTCCTCGTCCACGACCAGGTAGCAGCCGTTCCGCAGGCTGCTGACTCCTCGGAACATCGTGCGCGGGCTGACGAGGCCGGGAAAGGTGAGGACCTGGTCGAGCCCGGTCAGGTCCACCTCCCTCGGCACTCCGGGATGCCGGAGCAGGGCCTTGACCTCCGAGCCGAAGACGAGATGCCGGCCGGTGTCCGCGTAGTAGAGCGGGGCGATCCCGGCATGGTCGCGGGCGAGCAGGAGCCGGCGTCTGCCCCGGTCGTGGATGGCGAAGGCGAACTGTCCGTTCACCCGGTCCAGCAGCTCCGGACCCTCGTCCTCGTAGAGGTGGACCAGCACCTCCACGTCGCAGGACGTGCGGAAACGGTGTCCGCGGGACTCCAGTTCGGCGCGCAGTTCCCGGTGGTTGAAGATCTCACCGCTGCACACCATGGCGACGCCGCCGTCCTCGCTGTACATCGGCTGCGTGCCGCCGTCGAGGTCGACGATGCTCAGCCGGCGGAAGCCCAGTGCCGCACCGTCGCGGATGACGCTGCCGGCTGAGTCGGGGCCGCGGTGCACGAGGGCGGCCGTCATGCGGTCGAGCACGGCGGCGTCCGTGGCCGGTCCGTTCCGCAGGGCCATCGACCCGGCGATTCCGCACATCGGGGGACCTCCTCTTCAGACGGCGGGCTTGGGGGTCGGAGAGCGCAGGGCGTCCCGCAGTGCGGGCCCGACCACGGCGAGCGCGTCGGGGCGCATCATGCGCAGGTGCTCGGTGGCCACCGGGACGGTCCGGATCTCCCCGGTGACGTACGGGCGCCACAGCTTCGCCGCTCCCGCGCCCCGGCCGCCGGGCGCGGACTCGAAGAGCAGCAGCGAACCGTCGAACACCGGTGTCTTTGTGCCGGGTTCGTCGAGCAGGCGGATCGTGTTCGCCGTGACGGCCAGCAGCGCGTCGATCAGTTCCCCCTCCAGTCCGGCGGGTGCGTCCCCACCGTCGAAGGCCACGGCGCGGACGTCCGGGGGTCCGGCGGTGGCCTCCTGCGGCCCGCCGGCCGGCCAGGCGTCGATGGCGGCCAGCAGCGGGACCTCGTGCCCCGCGTCGCGCAGCCGGGCGGCGACGGCGTGTGCGGCGGTGCCTCCGAAGGACCAGCCGGTCAGCAGGTACGGTCCCCGCGGTTGTTCGGCGGTGATGAGGGCGCAGTAGTCGGACACGAGCGCGCCGAAGCTCTCCGCGAGCCGGCCCCGGCCGTCGAGGCCGCAGGCCTGGACGGCGTACACCGGATGCTCCGGCGGCACGTGGGCGAGCAGCCCGGTGTAGCTCCACCCCAGCCCGCTGCCGGGGTGGAGGCACCACAGGGGGCTGCCGTCGCCGCCGGCGCGCAGCCGCACCAGCGGGCCGAGCGGTCCGCGGGCACTCGGCTGCTCCCGCAGCAGCCCGGCCACCGTCGGCTCCAGGAAGACCTGCTGCATCGAGAGGTCGATGCCGACCGCCTGCCGGGCCGCCCCGATCAGCCGGGGCACCAGGAGGGAGTGGCCGCCCAGTTCGAAGAAGTTGTCCTCGACGCCGACCTCCCGCACCCCCAGCACCTCGGCGAAGACGCCGCACAGCGCCGTCTCGGCGGGAGTGCGCGGAGCGCGGCGCCCGGCGGGCGGGGCG
>NZ_BAAHCA010000234.1:0-6042 GCF_054776295.1 Streptomyces sparsus | reverse complement strand
GGTCGGGCGGGCGGGCGACGGCCCGGGGGACGCCGGCCGGGTAGCCGGCGCACGCGGGGGCGTCGACTCGTTCCCGGTCTGGGGTGTCGGCTCAGGCGGGCGCATCGGCGACCTCCTCCAGCAGGTCCGCGACCTCGCGCATGACCTCGTCCTCGGCGACCGCGACCCGGAACGCGCCGCCGAGGCCGGGCATGCCGCTGAAGGCCCGGATGCGGAAGCCGCGGACGTGCAGCGCCTCGACGAGCCGCTCGGGTTGGCCGGGGTCGGGAGTGACGAAGGTGGCGAAGTTCGCGCCGGGTTGCAGCGGGGTCCACTCGGGGTGGTGGGCCCGCACGGCCCGTACGAAGTCGGCCCGGATGCGGGCGACGTCGGCCCAGACTGCGCGGAACTCGTCCCGGCGGGGCAGCAGTGCCGTCAGCAGGGCCAGCGCCGGGCCGGCGACGGCGCTGTCGGGGCGGAAGCGGAAGAGGTAGCGGGCGGTGTCGGGGTGGCTGAAGACCGCGGCGATCCGCGCACCGGCCAGGGCGTGGCTCTTGGAGTAGGAGCGCACGACGACCAGGTGCGGGAAGCGGTCCACGAGGGGGATGTGGGTGACGTCGGCGAAGGCGCCGTAGCACTCGTCGACGACCAGCAGGTGGCCGTGCGCTCCGGCGGTCTGAGCGAGGGCTGCGACCTCGTCGGTGGTGAGGACGAGTCCGGCGGGGCTGATCGGGTTGGCGAGTGCGACCACCGCCGGGCCGGGGGCGGTGCGCAGCCGGGTGTGCAGCGTCTCCAGCGCGGCCCGGGGCGGGTCGCCGGTGAGCACCGGGCACCCGGTGACGGGAACGCCGCGCAGCCCTGCGTAGTGGCGCCACGCCTCGAAGGCCGGGTCGGCGAGGATCAGGCGTCCCGCGGGCCGGGCGAAGGCGTCGACGAGCAGGCCGATCGCGGAGTCCGAGCCGCCGGTGAGGGTGATGCCGTCCGGTTCGGTGCCGTGTTCGGTGGCCAGCGCGGTGAGCGTCTCCTGCTGGTACGGGTAGGAGCGGACGTCGTCGACGCGCAGGGCCGCGGTCACCTCGGTGACGAGCCGGTCGGCGTCCGGGTGGCGGAGTTCGCAGCTCTTGAGGTTGGTCGCGGTGGTCCTGGTGCGCGGGGACGGGTGGACGTGGGCCGCGCCCGCCCGGCGCGGGAAGCGCGGCGGCGCGGCGGGCGGGGCCGTCACGACAGGCTGCCCGACATGTGCCGGGGCACCTGCTTGTAGACCGTGGTGGGCCGGTCCTCGCGGCCGAAGACCGCCTCGTACACGCCTGTGGCGTCCTCCCCCGCGGGGAACGAGGTCAGCTGGCGGTTGAAGCGGCTGATCTCCAGCGGAGTCATGGTCGGCGTCATCTCGTGCAGCGGGGTGTAGACGGTGGGCCGGAAGCGGGCGCCGACGTCGCGCACCACCTCTCGGGTGCGGTGGACGCCCTCGATGGTGGTGCCCGGCAGGCCGACGATGACGAAGGCGTTGAGTTCGACGCCTGCGTCGTCGCACCACCGGGCCAGTTGCCGGAACCGCTCCTCCTCGATGCGCTTGGTCCGGGGCAGGCCGCCGTGGCCGTCGGGTTCGAGCGTCTCCAGGCCGACGGAGATCCGCACGCAGCCGGCGCGGCCCATGAGTGCCACGAGTTCCTCGCTGAGGTGGTGCACGGTGGTGGCGCACTTCCAGCGCGGTGAGACGGGGCCGTCGAGGAACCGGGCGCACAGCTCCTTCACCCAGGTGCGGTCCAGGGTGAAGGTGGGCGCGTAGAAGGCGACGTACTCGAAGGGGGCGACGCGGTAGCTGCGTTCGACGTAGTCCACGACCTGGTCGACGCTGAGGCGCCGCTCGCGCAGCCCGAAGATGGCCGGCACCTCGCAGAACTCGCAGTTGACGGGGCAGCCGCGGGCGGCGGGCACCACCAGTTCGCGCCGGAAGGGGATGCCGCAGAACTTGTGGGTGTCGTCGGAGTAGAGCCGGTCGTAGGACTCGTAGGGGATCTCCTCGACGTCGGGCAGCACCCACTCCCCCGGGTCGAGCGCGGCGCCCGGACCGGTCGGCGGGTGCCAGCGCTCGCCCTCGCGCACGCCGACGCCAGGCAGTCCGCCGGTGACCGCTCCTGCGGTCATCGCCCGCAGGTAGGCGGCGACACCGCACTCGTAGTCACCGGACTGGACGACGGCGTCCAGGTCGTAGCGGGCGAAGAAGCCGGGGTTCATACTGCTGAGCCGTCCGAACGTGACCAGCTTGCTGTGCGGTGACAGTTCGCGGGCGTACATGACGAAGCGTTCGAAGCCGTCGACGGCGTCGAAGTCGTTCATCATCGCGATGAGGTCGTACTGCTCCTGGTGCAGCAGGTCGCCGACGGCCTTCCAGTTCATCTGGGTGGCACCGGCGTCGCAGGTGTCCACGCGGGTGGTCCCGCTGAGGGTCCGCAGGTGACCGGCGGTCATGTACAGCGGCGTGTGGTGGCCGGCGTTGAAGTAGCTCGGCACGTGGGGCGGCCAGACGACCAGGACTTTCGCCACGTGGATCTCCTCGACTGGGTGGGCTACGGCGATTTTCGGCGCGCGCGGCGGGCGGGTGGAACAGAGCGTTTCTGTGGTTGGAACACGACATTCGATCGGTGCCGGGCGGCGGCGCCGCCGTCGGTGGTGGCGGCTGCGGTCACCGGGACAGCAGGGCGCGAAGTGGGCCGAAGTCGGGTGCGGCGGGGTCGACGAGCACCGTGTCCCAGCCGAGGGCACGGGCCGGCTCGGTGTCGTTCCAGGGGGTGTCGCCGACCATCACACGGCGGGTGAAGGTGCCGCGGCCGATGTGCCGGAAGACCCGCGGGTCGGGCTTCTTCGGCCCCCCGTCGGAGGTGAACAGGCAGGCGTCGAGCACGTCGGGCACGTCGAGGTGACGCAGCAGGCGGCGCATCTGGTCGCCCGGTAGGTAGCAGTTGGTGAGCAGCCGCACGACGTGTCCGGCCGCGGCGGCCTCGGTCATGGCCTCGGCGGCCGGGCGGCACAGCGCGAACCGGCCGTCGTCGGGCCCCAGCAGGTGCCACATCACGGCGTCCAGGCGTTCCGGTCCGGCGCGTACCTCGTGCCGGCGCAGTACTCGGGTGAGCAGGTCGCGGGTCTCGGGCTGCTCGGCGGACGGGTCGGTGAACACCTTCCAGAACGTCTCGAACAGTTCGTCGACGACGGCGTTGGCGGTGCGGTCGGGTATGCCGAGGCCGGTGGCGAGTCGGTGGGCGAGTTCCGGGGCGTCCGGCATGGGGCGCAGCTCGGTCACCAGGGTGCCGAAGCAGTCGAGTACCACCAGTGCGGGCATGGCGGGCTCCCCTCGGGCGGGTGACACGGCTTCGGTGCCGGCGGTGACGGTGGCGGGCGGGAGACGGGGTGGTGTCACGACCAGGCGACCTTGGGTTCGTCGAAGCGGAAACGGAGCAGGCCCACCGTGAACAGGGTCGCCGCGCAGCCCAGGAGGACGAGGACCGGCAGGGCCACCGCGGCCAGGTCACCACCGTCCAGCACGACCGTGTGGAAGCCGCGCATCGCCCAGTAGGAGGGCGTGAACGGCGCGAGCGGAGCAACCCAGGAAGGCAGTTGGGAGACCGGAGCGAGCGCTCCTCCCACGCCGGCGAACAGCAGCGCGGCGACGTTGGAGAAGACGTTGAGCTGCATCACCGTGCGGCACGCGGCGACGAGGACGAACCCGAACGCCACCAGGAACAGCGCCAGTGCGACCGCGACCGCGGCGAGCGCGGCGTACGTACCGCGGACCCGCAGCCCGTACAGCGGGCCGCCGACGGCGAACAGCACGCCGAGTTGTGTCACCGCCACCAGCAGCGGCGTCACCGTGCGCCCGGCGAGCACCTCCCAGGGGCGGGCGGGGCTGGCCCGCAGCCGGTCCCAGGTGTTCCAGCCGTGCTCCCGGAAGATGCCGTAGCCGACGTTGGCGGTGAGGAAGAAGGCGAACATCACCGCGATGCCGGGCACGGCCTGCTCGGCTCCGTTCAGGGGAACGCCGTCCACCGACGTGCCGCGCTCCGCGGTCAGCCCGGCGCGTAGCAGGGGTTGTGCGAACGCCATCACGAGCAGCGGCATGACCGTCATGGTGATCAGCGGTGTCAGGTCGGTGCGCTGCAACCGCATGTCCTGGCGGACGATCGCGGCGACCCGGCGCAGCGGCGCGTCAGGCACGGCCTTGCTCCTTCCCCGGTGGTTCGGTGGCGCCGACGGGCGGGGCCCCGGCGGCGAAGCTGCGTCCGGTGAGTTCGACGAAGACGCTCTCCAGGCTGGGCCGCACGATCCTCAGGCCGGTCAGTTGTTCGGCCGCGGCCGGGCCGAGCCGCTGGAGCAGCTCCGCTGCGGCCCGGTGCGGGGCTTCTACGCCGATGCGCAGGCCGTGCGCGGTACGGGTGACGGGCCAGGGCAGGTCCAGGTCGGGCGGCGGTCCGCGGAAGGTGAGATCGAGGGCGCTGCGGCCGTGGCGGCGGACCAGTTCGGTGAGGGTGTCGTGGGCGATGATCCGGCCGGCGTCGAGCACGGCGACGTGGGCGCCGAGGGTCTCGACCTCGGTGAGGTAGTGCGTCGAGTAGCAGACGGCGGTCCCCTCGCGTGCGAGGGTCCGTACGAGGTCCAGCAGTCCCGTGCGGGTCTGCACATCGACGCCCGCGGTGGGCTCGTCGAGCAGCAGCACCCGGGGGCGGTGCAGCAGGGCCAGGGCCACGTGCAGCCGACGCTGCTGGCCGCCGGAGAGCTGCCCGGCGCGCCGGTCGAGCAGGCCGGTGAGCGCCAGCGGATCGGCGACCTCGTCGACACGGGTCCTGGCGGCCGACCGCCGCAGTCCCGCCAACTCGGCGTGGAAGAGCATGTTCTGGCGGGCCGTCAAGGGTGGATAGATGGCCGGTTCCTGTGCGGCCAGGCCCAGCGCGAGCCGGGCGGCGTGCGGCGCGGTGACCGGGTCGTGTCCGGCCACGCGCACCGACCCCGCGTCCGCTCGGCGCAGCCCGGCGACGATGGACATCAGGGTCGACTTGCCCGCGCCGTTCTCCCCGAGCAGCGCGGTGACGCGACCGGTCGGCACGCTCAGGTCCACCCCGTCGAGGGCGAGCACGCTGCCGTAGCGCTTGCGCACGCCGGTGAGTTCCAGGCCGGCGTCGCCGTGGGGCCGGACGGCCGGTCCGGCGGGGCCGGGCAGTGTGGCGCGGTCAGTCACCGGGCAGCGCCCAGTCACCCGGCAGGACCCCTGGCAGGCCGAGTTGTTCGAGGTGGTCGGACCAGGTGCGCACCAGGCCGATGGCCTTGAACATGCCGGAGCCGGCGCGGATGTAGGGGAGCCGCTCGGGGTAGCCGAGCCTGCGCTCGCTCTCCGCGAGGTGGTCGCGTAGCTGCCGCAGCCAGTCCTCGGCGGCCTCCCCGGTGAGACCCGTGCCGGCCGCGGCAAGTCGTTCCCCGTCGGCCGCCTCCTGGGCCGGCAGACCGGCGAACGGGTCGAACGTCACCTGGCCCTGCGGCCAACTCAGCTCGCCCCGGGTGGCGAGGCTGCGGACCGACAGGGAGATGTGCACGAGTTCGTGGGCCATCAGCACCGCGGTCTCCGCCTGGCCGGCGTGCAGTGATCCCTCAACGTCCTCGAGGGCCGCGTGCCCCTCCAGTACCACCCGGGCGGCGCCGTGGGCGCGAAAGCCGATCAGGCGTCGCACGTCGGGAAGTTGCTCTGCCGGAACGGCGGGGACGGTGGGTTGCTGCGTGGTCACGCGGCCACCTCCCCGGTCTGCGGGGCCACGCCCAGCCACAGCATGTCGTGCACGAACAGACGCAGGACCTCCGGTGGGGGCGGCTCGTCGAGCGGCCCCTGCCACACCACGGCCTCGCCGCCGCTCTCGCCGCCGGAGGTGCCTCCGGCAGCGGTTCCGGGGGCGGGCGGAAGGTCGGAGAGCTCACTCTGCAGGGCCCGCATACCCCAGCGGTCCACGACGGTGCCGCGGTCCACCGGCCGGGTGGACACGCCGGGCGCCCAGCGCACGACGGCCTGCCAGCTACCGGGAG
>NZ_BAAHCA010000233.1:0-6054 GCF_054776295.1 Streptomyces sparsus | reverse complement strand
CGGGCGAGGTCGGCGGCGCCGACCATGCCGGCCTCCGGGCCGAGTTCCGCGCGGACGATCCTGGCCTCCGGCCGGTAGCCGCGGCCGGTGAGGTGGCGGCGGAAGGACTCGCGGGCCGGATCGATCAGCAGCTCGTCGGCGGCGCTGACGCCGCCGCCGATGACGAAGCAGGACGGGTCGAGGGCCGCGGCGAGGTTGGCGATGCCGATACCGAGCCACTGGCCGATGTCGCCCAGCAGCTCGACGCACATGGCGTCGCCCTCCCGGGCCAGCTCGGTGATGAGCGGCCCGGTGATCTCCGCGACGTTGCCGGCCACCCGTTCACTGATGCTGTAGGCGACCGGGGACTCCGCGACGGCCATCTCCCGGGCTTCGCGGACCAGGGCGTTGCCGGAGCTGTACTGCTCCCAGCAGCCGCGGTTGCCGCACGGGCAGCGGTGGCCCTGCGGCACGACCTGCATGTGGCCGAACTCGCCGGCGACGCCGTACTTGCCGCGCTTGACCTTGCCGTCCTCCAGGATGGCGCCGCCGATGCCGGTGCCGAGCGTGATCATGACGAGGTGGTCCTCGCCCTTGCCGGCTCCGAAGCGCCACTCCCCCCACGCGGCGGCGTTGGCGTCGTTGTCGATGAGGACGGGCACGGCCAGCCGGGCCTGGAGCGACTCGCGCAGCGGCTCGTCCCGCCAGGACAGGTGCGGCGCGAACAGGATGCGGGAGCGGTCCGCGTCCACCCAGCCGGCGGCGCCGATGCCGACGGCGTGCACGTCGTGCCGGTCGGAGAGGTCGAGGACGAGTTCGGTGATGGTGTCCTCGACGACCTTGGGGCTCTTGGACTTGTCCGGCGTCTCGGTGCGGACCTTCTCCAGGATCGTCCCGTCGGCGTCGACCACGCCGGCCATCACCTTCGTACCGCCGATGTCGATGCCGACGGTCGGCACCCGGGGCGCGGACAGGTGGGAGCTGCGCTCACGAGTGGCGACGGTCCGCAGCACGGTGGCCCGTGCGGAGCTCCGTGGCGTGAGATCGCGGTACGTACTCATCTGCTCGATTGTGCCCTACGCGGTGGCCGGTGGGGCGTCCGTGGCGCCGTCGCCGGTCGTGGCGCGGGCCAGTTCGTGGCTGAGCTGCTCCAGCTCGCTGCCGCCGGCCATCTGCCGGGTCAGCTCGTCGAGGCTGATCCCGTCGCGGGTGTGGCTGCCGGCCATCGTGCCCCGCTTGAGGAGGACGAAGCGGTCCCCGACCAGGTAGGCGTGGTGCGGGTTGTGGGTGATGAGGACAACGCCCAGGCCCTCGTCGCGGGCCGCCGCGACGTACTTGAGCACGGTTCCGGACTGCTTGACGCCCAGCGCCGCGGTGGGTTCGTCCAGGACGAGGACCCGGGCGCCGAAGTGCACCGCGCGGGCGATGGCGACGCACTGCCGTTCGCCGCCGGACAGGGTGCCGATGGGCTGGTCGACGTCGCGCAGGTCGATGCCCATGCGCAGGAGTTCCGCGCGTGTGGTGCGGCGCATCCGTTCGACGTCGAGGCGGCGCAGCGGTCCTCGCCCGGTGTGCAGCTCGGAGCCCAGGAAGAAGTTGCGCCACACCGGCATCATCGGCACCACGGCGAGGTCCTGGTAGACGGTGGCGATGCCGCGGTCGAGGGCCTCGCGCGGGGAGGCGAGCCTGGTCTCCTCTCCCGCGATGCGGTAGGTGCCGGTGTTGTGCTGGTGCAACCCGGAGATGATCTTGATGAGGGTCGACTTGCCGGCGCCGTTGTCCCCCAGCACACAGGTGACGGTCCCGGCGTGGACCTCCAGGGAGACGTCCTCCAGCGCGCGCACGTGGCCGTAGGACTTGCCGACGCCGTCCAGCACCAGCAGCGGCTCCCCGCCCCGGCCGGCGGGGGCCGCGGTCCCGGGCGTCCCGGGCTGCTCGGTCGGCTCGGTGGTGGTCATCGGCTGGCCTCCGCCCGCTTGCGGATCCACAGGTTGAGCAGGGTGGCCAGCAGCAGCATGGCCCCGAGGAAGAACTTGAACCAGTCCGGGTTCCACTGGGCGTAGACGATGCCCTTGCTGGTCATGCCGAAGATGAGCGCGCCGACGGCGGCCCCGACCGCGGAGCCGTAGCCGCCGGTCAGCAGGCAGCCGCCGATCACCGCGGCGGCGATGAAGATCAGCTCGTTGCCGACTCCCTCACCGGACTGCACGACGTCGTAGTTGAACAGCAGGTGCTGGCCCGAGATCCAGGCGCACAGCGCCACTCCCAGGTACAGCCCGATCTTGGTGCGGGCGACGGGGACGCCGACGGCTCGCGCCGCGTCGGCGCCGCCACCGACGGCGAAGATCCAGTTGCCCGCGCGGGTGCGCAGCAGCACCCAGGTGGCCACGGCGACCAGGGCCAGCCACCAGACGACGGTGATCTGAAGAGTGGCGCCGCCCACCGTCAGCTGCGAGGCGAACAGCGCCCGGGCGGACGGGAAGCCCTCCATGTCGGCGATGCTCTTGGTGGAGACGGTGCCGCTGATCAGCTTGGTGAAGCCGAGGTTGGCTCCGGTCAGCATCAGGAACGTGCCGAGCGTGATGATGAAGCTGGGCAGGCCGGTGCGGGTGAGCAGCAGGCCGTTGAAGAACCCGATCGCCAGGGTGGCCAGCAACGACACCCCGACGCCGACCCACACGTTGGCGGTCATCTGGTAGCTGAACATCGAGGAGACCAGCGCCGAGGTGGTGACCATCACGCCGGTGGAGAGGTCGAACTCGCCGCCGATCATGAGCAGCGCCACCGGCACCGCCATGATGCCGATCGTCGACGAGGCGTACAGCACGGTCGACAGGCCGGAGAGGCGGAGGAAGCTGTCGGCGGTGGCGGCGAAGACGAGGAACACCGCGAGCGCGCCGACCACCGCGCCGAGCTCGGGCCGGCTGAGGGCCCGGCGCGGCAGGGAGCGGCGGATCAGCCGGGCGTCGGCTGATCCGGTGGCCGCGGCCGTCACCGGGTGCCCCGCGCCGTGTACTCCAGAAGCGCCTCGGCGTCGTCCTGGGTGAGGATCTGCGGGCCGGTGAGCACCGGCTTCCCGCCGCCGAGCATGTTGGAGTTGTAGCGGTGGAGCCACAGCAGGTCCACGGCCTGGTAGCCCTGGAGGTAGGGCTGCTGGTCGACGGCGAAGCCGATGCTGCCGTCGTGGAGTCCGCGGGCGGCCTGGTCGTTGAGGTCGAAGGTCGCGATCTCGGCGTCGGAGTCGGCCTGGTCGGCGGCCTTGACGGCGGTGGCGGCGAACGGCGCGCCGAGCGTCACCACACTGTCGACGGTGCCGTCCGCCTGGAGCTTGGCCTCCAGTGAGGACTGCACGGAGGGCATGTTGGTGCCGTCCACGTAGAGGTTCTGCACCGTGCCGTCGAAGGTCTTGCGCACGCCGTCGCAGCGCTGCTCGTGGCCGATGTTGCCCTGTTCGTGCAGGACGCAGACGGCCTTGGTGCGGCCGCGTTCGTTGAGCTCCTCGCCGACGGCCTCTCCGGCGGTGACCTCGTCCTGGCCGATGTGCGCGAGCGCCCCGTACTCCTCGGAGAGGTCCTGCCCCGAGTTGATGGTGATCACGGGGATGCCCGCCTTGACGGCCTTGGTGACGACCGCCTTCATCGCCTCGGGCTTGGCGAGGGTGACGATCAGCCCGTCGACCTTCTGGTCGATGCGCGCCTGCACCAGCTCGGCCTGCTTGCCGGCTTCCTTGTCGTGCGAGTAGAGGAACTCGACGTTGTCCTTGACCGCGGCCTGCTCGGCGCCGCTCTGGACGATGTCCCAGAAGGTGTCGCCGTCCCCGGAGTGGGTGACCATGGCGAACTTCCAGCGGGGGGTGTCGACCGCCGCCCGGCCGCCGGCGGCCTCAGCCGCCCGCTCCTCCTCGGCGCGCTTTCCGCCGGTGCTGCTGCACCCGGCCAGCGGCACCGCGAGCACGAGGGCCGCGGCGATCACCGCAACCCGCTTGCGTCCCCGTGTGCACAACCACTTCACGCCGGCCACTCGGTCGTTCCCTCTCGCTTGCCGATCCCTGCCGCCGGTCCGCGGGCCTGCGCCGCGCGTGCCGACCGCACAAGTATCCGATACCGCCGTCGGACGGCACGCGCGGGGCGGCGGGGACGGCCCGGGCCCGGCCGTGGCAGGGGCAGCGGGAAGGAGGGAACGACCCGAGGTGCGAAGGGCGGCGGGGTCAACTGCGGACGAGCAGCTGGAAGTCGAAGGAGTAGCGCGACGCCCGGTACATGTGGGAGCCGTACTCGACGGCCTTGCCGGTGTCGTCGAAGGTGGTGCGCTGCATGGTGAGCAGCGGCGCGCCGACCGGCTCGCCGAGCAGTTCGCCCTCGGTCGCCCCGGCGGCGCAGGCGCCGACCGACTGGCGGGCGCTGTGCAAGGTGATGCCGGCGGACCGCATCAGCCGGTACAGCCCGGTGGACTCCAGGACGGCCGAGTCCAGGGTGAGCAGGTCGTGCGGGATGTGGTTGCGGAGATAGGCCATGGGCTCGCCGTGAGCGAGGCGCAGCCGCTCGACCAGGCGTACCTCGGTCCCTTCGGCGACGCCGAGCGCAGCGGCGACCTCGGCGGTGGCCCGCTCGGTCTCCAGCCGCAGCAGCCGGGTGGCGGGGCGCTGCCCGGCGGCCTCCAGGTCGTCGAAGAGGCTGCTCAGCTCCAGGGGCCGCTTGACCTGGCTGTGCACCACCTGGGTGCCGATGCCCCGGCGGCGGACCAGCAGGCCCTTGTCGACGAGCGCCTGTATCGCCTGGCGGACCGTGGGCCGGGACAGTCCGAGCCGCCCGGCGAGATCGATCTCGTTGCCGAGCAGGCTGCCGGGGGACAGCCGCCCCTTCTCGATGGCGGCTTCGAGCTGCTGTGACAGCTGGAAGTACAGCGGTACCGGACTGCTGCGGTCCACGCTGAACTGGAGGTCAGCCGCTTCGTTCTTCGCCACGGGGGCGAGCCTAGTGCCCCGGGAGCCGTGCGGGAAGCGAAACGTTTGAATGTCCGGACAAAATGTTGACAGGATGCCGCAGACGGTCGAGCGTGGAGGCCATGCAGATCGGACTCATCGGAGCGGGCCGCATCGGTTCCTTCCACGCGCGCACCCTTCGTTCCCTTCCCGGCGTGACGGAACTGGTCGTCGCCGACGCCGACCCGGCCCGGGCCGCCCGGGTGGCCGCCGACGTCGGGGCCCGCTCGGCGCCCGATCCCGACGCGCTGCTGGCGGCCGCTCCGGACGCGGTGGTGATCACCTCCGCCACCTCCTCCCATCCGGAACTGATCGTCGCGGCGGTCAGGGCCGGTCTGCCGACCTTCTGCGAGAAGCCGATCGCCCTGGACCTGGCCGGCACCCTGGCGGTGCTCGACGAGGTCGAGGCCGCCGGGACGACCCTCCAGATCGGCTTCATGCGGCGCTTCGACGCCGGCTACCTGGCAGCCAGGGAAGCGGTGCGCTCGGGCCGCCTGGGCCGGCTGCACACCGTGCGGGCGGTGACCTCCGACGCGTCACCGCCGCCGGCCGCGTTCCTGCCGCTGTCCGGCGGGCTCATCCGGGACTGCATGGTGCACGACTTCGACATCCTGCGCTGGGTGACGGGTCGCGAGGTGGTGAGCGCCTACGCCACCGGCTCCGACGTGGGCCCGGCGATGTTCGCCGAGGCCGGCGACGTCGGCTCCGCCGCCGTGCTGCTCACCCTGGACGACGGCACCCTGGTCACCGCGACCGCCACCCGCATGAACGGCGCGGGGTACGACATCCGGATGGAACTCGCCGGCGAGCGCGACCAGATCGCGGTCGGCATGGACGCCCGCACCCCGTTGACGTCGGTCGAGCCGACGGCTCCCGAGGTCACCGGCACGCCCTGGGCCGACTTCATGGAGCGGTTCGCGCCCGCCTACGCCGCCGAGCTGGCCGCGTTCCTCCGGGTGGCGCGCAACGAGATCGGCAATCCGTGCGACGGGCGGGAGGCGCGCGACGCCCTGCGGGTCTCCGAGGCGCGCGAGCAGTCCCGGCTCAGCGGACGGCCGGTCGCCCTGGCCGAGCAGCCGGCCCGGGACGGCGCG
>NZ_BAAHCA010000232.1:0-6059 GCF_054776295.1 Streptomyces sparsus | reverse complement strand
CACCGCGCCCCGGCCGCGGGGCCCTGGGGTGTGCCCGGAGCGGGCCGAGGGGGCTGCGCGCAGGCAACAGGCCCCGGGACAGGCGCAGTCGCCCCGGGGCCTGGTCTCGACGGTGATCCGCTCACACCCGGCGCATCACGGCGACCACCTTGCCGAGAATGGTGGCCTCATCACCGGGGATCGGCTGGTAGGACGCGTTGTGCGGGAGCAGCCACACGTGGCCGTCCTCGCGCTTGAACCGCTTGACGGTCGCCTCGCCGTCCAGCATGGCCGCGACGATGTCGCCGTTCTCGGCCACCGGCTGTCGGCGGACCGTCACCCAGTCGCCGTCGCAGATGGCGGCCTCGATCATCGAGTCGCCGACCACCTTCAGCAGGAACAGCTCACCGTCGCCGACGAGTTGGCGGGGCAGCGGGAAGACGTCCTCGACGGACTCCTCGGCCAGGATCGGGCCGCCTGCGGCGATCCGGCCGACCAGCGGCACGTAGGACGCGGCGGGCTTGCCTGCGGTGTCGGCGGCCTGGGTGCTGGGCGTGTCGGAACCGCGCACCTCGTAGGCGCGCGGACGGTGCGGGTCACGGCGCAGGAAGCCCTTGCGTTCGAGTGCCATGAGCTGGTGGGCGACCGAGGAGGTGCTCGACAGTCCGACGGCCTGGCCGATCTCCCGCATCGACGGCGGGTAGCCTCGCCGCTGCACCGAGTCACGGATGACCTCGATGACCCGCCGCTGGCGATCAGTGAGGCCGGTGCTGTCGGCCCTGATGCCCGGAGGCCGTCCCGGCAGTGCGCGTCCGGGCTTCGTTTCTGGCGTGCTGCCCGGATTTCCTGGCACCCCTGGCTGGTCACTCACCGAACGCATCGAGTCGATGCGCTCCTCCGAGCGGTCCTGGGGGGTGATGATGGCGCTGTCTGCGGTGGTGGTCACGTCGGCCCCTCTGAGCGGTTCTCCAGCGGTTCTCCCTAGTGGGGTAACGGTAGTTGCTTTCGAAAGGTTGCGCCAAACACACGTTCGAGTGAAATATCCGGGTTCGGCTGACGCGACAGGGCTCCCGGTGTATATCCCGGTCGGCGTTTTCGATTCCTCCCGTCCGCCTCCACTGCAGTAGCCTCCCTCCTGCCCGCCATGCTCCCAAGCGCGACACGCGCGGTGGGGTGAACGGGGGCTGTTGTCGTCCGAGCACCAGATGTAGTGGTTGTATATCTCTCGGCGCCCACAAGTTGTGGTCCCCCCGTCGTTCGCGGTGGGGGCATCGCCTATGCTGGACACCAGTCGCCGCGGGTGTGAACCAGGGCCCGCGGGATTGACGCAGGAGGCTGCGCAGCCATGCGCGCCAGCCTGTGCCGACCGTTGCACGATCAGGGTGAAGGAGGGTGGAAGAACATGCACTGCCCCTTCTGCAGACACCCCGACAGCCGCGTCGTCGACAGCCGTACCGCCGACGACGGCACCGCGATCCGCCGCCGACGGCAGTGCCCGCACTGCTCGCGACGGTTCACCACGCTGGAGAACGCGTCACTCACCGTGATCAAGCGGAGCGGCGTCACCGAGCCCTTCAGCAGGGACAAGGTGATCGCCGGAGTCCGGAAGGCCTGCCAGGGCCGCCCGGTCACCGCCGACGCCCTCGCCCAACTCGGGCAGCAGGTCGAGGAGGCGGTGCGCGCCACCGGCAGCGCGGAACTCTCCACCCACGACGTCGGACTCGCCATACTCGGACCGCTCCAGGAGCTGGACGTCGTGGCGTACCTCCGGTTCGCGTCCGTGTACCGGGCCTTCGACTCGCTGGAGGACTTCGAGTCGGCGATCGAGGAACTGCGGGCGGCGAGGTCGCGGGACGCAGAGGCGCCGGACGGCGGCACCCCGGTGCCCGTCCCCGCGTCGGCCGCCGACTGAGCGGCACCCACACAAGAACGTGACCGGGCCGCGCGACGCGGACCGGTCGACAGGCAGATACCGTGACCCGGGGAAATTTCGGGGCACATCAGGGCGTTACGCCCGAACAGGGAGGCGGAAGTGACAGAGACGGCGAGCGGCCCGGCACGAAGCGCGCGTGCCAAGGGCAGCAAGGCGAACAAGGGGCTGCGCATCGAGCGCATCCACACCACTCCCGGTGTGCACCCGTACGACGAGGTCGTCTGGGAGCGTCGTGACGTCGTCATGACGAACTGGCGCGACGGCTCCGTCAACTTCGAGCAGTACGGGGTGGAGTTCCCCGAGTTCTGGTCCGTCAACGCGGCCAACATCGTCACCAGCAAGTACTTCCGCGGAGCGGTCGGCACCCCCCAGCGGGAGACGAGCCTCAAGCAGCTCATCGACCGCGTGGTGAAGACCTACCGTGCCGCCGGTGAGGAGAACGACTACTTCGCCTCCCCGGCCGACGCCGAGATCTTCGAGCACGAGCTGGCCTACGCCGTGCTGCACCAGGTCTTCGCGTTCAACTCCCCGGTGTGGTTCAACGTCGGCACCGCCCAGCCCCAGCAGGTCTCGGCGTGCTTCATCCTGTCCGTCGACGACTCCATGGAGTCGATCCTCGACTGGTACAAGGAAGAGGGGATGATCTTCAAGGGCGGCTCCGGCGCCGGCCTGAACCTCTCCCGCATCCGCTCCTCCAAGGAACTGCTGTCCTCCGGCGGCAACGCCTCCGGCCCGGTCTCCTTCATGCGCGGTGCCGACGCCTCCGCCGGCACCATCAAGTCCGGCGGCGCCACCCGCCGGGCCGCGAAGATGGTCGTGCTCGACGTCGACCACCCCGACATCGAGGCCTTCATCGAGACCAAGGTGAAGGAGGAGGAGAAGATCCGCGCGCTGCGCGACGCCGGCTTCGACATGGACCTGGGCGGCGACGACATCACGTCCGTCCAGTACCAGAACGCCAACAACTCGGTCCGGGTCAACGACGACTTCATGAAGGCCGTCGAGGCCGGCGAGAAGTTCGGTCTGCGCTCGCGCATGACGGGTGAGGTCATCGAGGAGGTGGAGGCCAAGGAACTCTTCCGCAAGATGGCCGAGGCCGCCCACGTCTGCGCCGACCCGGGCATCCAGTACGACGACATCATCAACCGGTGGCACACCTCCCCGGAGTCGGGTCGGATCACCGCGTCGAACCCGTGCAGCGAGTACATGCACCTGGACAACTCGTCCTGCAACCTCGCCTCGCTCAACCTGATGAAGTTCCTCCGCGACGACGACAAGGGCAACCAGTCGTTCGACGCCGAGACCTTCGCCAAGGTCGTCGAACTCGTCATCACCGCGATGGACATCTCCATCTGCTTCGCCGACTTCCCGACCGAGAAGATCGGCGACACCACCCGCGCGTTCCGCCAGCTCGGCATCGGCTACGCCAACCTCGGCGCCCTCCTGATGGCCACCGGTCACGCCTACGACTCCGACGGCGGCCGCGCACTCGCCGGAGCCATCACCTCCCTGATGACCGGCACCTCCTACCGCCGCTCCGCGGAACTGGCCGCGGTCGTCGGGCCCTACGACGGTTTCGCCCGGAACGCCGAGGCGCACCGCCGCGTCATGCAGCAGCACGCCGACGCCAACACCGCGGCGAAGCGCATGGACGACCTCGACAACCCGGTGTGGGCGGCGGCCACCGAGGCGTGGCAGGACGTGCTGCGGCTCGGCAAGAAGAACGGCTTCCGCAACGCGCAGGCCAGCGTGCTCGCCCCGACCGGCACCATCGGCCTGATGATGGACTGCGACACCACCGGCGTCGAGCCCGACCTGGCGCTCGTCAAGTTCAAGAAGCTGGTCGGCGGCGGGTCCATGCAGATCGTGAACAACACGGTCCCCAAGGCCCTCAAGCGGATGGGCTACCAGCCGGAGCAGGTCGAGGCGGTCGTCGCGCACATCGCCGAGCACGGCAACGTCGTGGACGCGCCCGGGCTCAAGCCCGAGCACTACGAGGTCTTCGACTGCGCCATGGGGGAACGTTCCATCTCCCCGATGGGCCACGTGCGGATGATGGCCGCCGCGCAGCCCTTCCTGAGCGGCGCGATCAGCAAGACCGTCAACATGCCCGCGTCCAGCACCGTCGAGGACGTCGAGGAGATCTACCTCCAGGGCTGGAAGCTCGGCACCAAGGCCCTCGCCGTCTACGTGGAGAACAGCAAGGTCGGTCAGCCGCTCTCCGCCAAGACGAAGGACAAGACGGCCGAGCCCGTCGCCGAGCCGGAGCCGACGAAGGTCGTCGAGTACCGCCCGGTCCGCAAGCGGCTCCCGAAGGGCCGTCCCGGCATCACCACCAGCTTCACCGTGGGCGGCGCCGAGGGCTACATGACGGCCAACTCCTACCCGGACGACGGTCTCGGTGAGGTCTTCCTCAAGATGTCCAAGCAGGGCTCGACCCTCGCGGGCATGATGGACGCCTTCTCCATCGCCGTCTCTGTCGGCCTCCAGTACGGAGTGCCGCTGGAGACCTACGTCTCGAAGTTCACCAACATGCGCTTCGAGCCCGCCGGTATGACGGACGACCCGGACGTGCGGATGGCGCAGTCCATCGTCGATTACATCTTCCGTCGCCTGGCGCTCGACTTCCTGCCCTTCGAGACCCGCTCCGCCCTCGGTATCCACTCCGCCGCCGAGCGGCAGCGCCACCTGGAGACGGGCTCCTACGAGGCGTCCGACGACGAGCTGGACGTCGAGGGGCTCGCCCAGTCCGCGCCCGTCCAGCCCGCCACCCAGCAGGCGTCCCCGGCCGACGAGCCCGAGGTGGCGGCGACCGAGCTGCCCGCCCCGGCGAAGGCGCACAACTCGACCGAACTGGCCGAGATGCAGCTGGGCATGAACGCCGACGCCCCGCTGTGCTTCTCCTGCGGCACGAAGATGCGCCGTGCGGGAAGCTGCTACCTCTGCGAGGGCTGCGGCTCCACCAGCGGTTGCAGCTGACAACGGGGGCCGGGCGCGTCGGAAGCACCATCCGACGCGACTGAGCCCGAATAGCGCTCTCGGTGAGGGAGGGGCGCCAGCGCTTGGCCGGCGCCCCTCCCTCACGAAGGTGGCACACCGCTGTGGCCTTCAGCGAGCGCGAGTCGCGCCGACAGTGCGAGAAGAGATCGTTCTGGGCGCAAGCCCCTGGAACGACGAACGCCCGGCCTCGCAGGGGCCGGGCGTTCGTCGCGGTCAGGAACGTCATGTCCTGTGCTCCGACCCACGTGCCCCGTGCCGGGGGCCGACCCGGCTCCCGGCCCCACTCCCGCCCTCCCCGGGCACCCGGAACGCGCCCCGTCCGGCGCGTGATCCGGGACGAAACCGGCGTACCGTTCCCGGAGGCTTCGTCCGGTCGGGGCAGGTGTTCGAAATGGCCCGAACCGCAGGTGAGTTGCCGGTAACGAGTGGCCTCCTGCCCGCTCTGAGCAGCCCGGATGGCCGTACGATGGCGCGGTGCTGGTCAAGTGGATGCGCTGCGCCGTCGTCGACCGACGAGGCTTCGAACGGGGTCAGCGGAAGTGGGCCGGGCTGCTCGGTGAGCCCGGATTCCGCGGACAGGGCGGCGGTTGGAGCAGGTTGCAACCGCAGGTGGCCCACCTCTTCGGCTTCTGGGAGAGCCGCGCCTTCTACGACTCGTTCATGGCGCGCTCCCACGACCGGCTGCACGCGTCCCAGGTCGGCACGTACAAGGACATGCGCACCCTGCTCTTCGAGTACCGCTTCGACGTCAAGACCGGTTTCCGGCCCGAGTTCACCGACGCCGACCTGCTGCGGGTGGCGCACTGCCGGGTGCACCAGGAGCGCATCGACCACTACGTGCTGATGCAGGAGAAGGTCTGGAACCCGGCGATGGCCGGTTCCCCCGGCATGTTGCGGGGCGCCTTCGCCCAGGCCCGCAGCGAGGACGAGTTCCTGGTGCTGTCGATGTGGAACTCCGCGGCGGAGCACGGCAAGTACCGGACGGAGCGCATCGAGCGGTTGTCGCTGCGCGCCCAGACCAATGCGGACATCGCGGCGCTGGACGGCGACGTGATCGACCTGGAACCCGCCTGGACGGTCTGATCTGCCGGGACGGCCGCTCGTCTTCCCGCCCCCCGTCCCGCCGCCCCCCCCCGTCTCCGCCGTC
>NZ_BAAHCA010000231.1:0-6078 GCF_054776295.1 Streptomyces sparsus | reverse complement strand
TGTTGCGCGGGGCCGTTGGGGGCGGTGAGGCCGTTGGAGGCGCCGTCCTGGTTGACGGCCGAGCCGCGGATCACGGCGAGCACCTCGTGGCCGTTGCGGCGTGCGTCGGAGAGCCGTTCGAGCAGGAGCACGCCGACGCCCTCGGCCCAGCCGGTGCCGTCGGTGGCGTCGGCGAAGGACTTGCAGCGGCCGTCGGGCGCCAGCCCGCGCTGCCTGGCGAACTCCATGAACGTGACCGGGGTGGACATCACGGCGACTCCGCCGGCCAGGGCCAGGTCGCACTCGTCGGCGCGCAGCGACTGCACGGCGAGGTGCAGGGCGACGAGGGAGGAGGAGCAGGCGGTGTCGACGGTCAGGGCCGGTCCTTCGAAACCGAAGGTGTAGGAGATGCGGCCGGAGGCGATGCTGGCCGCGCTGCCGTTGCCGAGGTAGCCGTCGAGCCCGGCGGGCGGCTCGTCGAAGCGGGTGCCGTAGTCGTTGTACATGACGCCGGCGAAGACACCGGTGGCGCTGCCCCGGAGGTCCGCAGGGCGCAGGCCGGCTCGTTCCAGTGCCTCCCAGACCACTTCGAGCAGCAGGCGCTGCTGCGGGTCGGTGGCCAGGGCCTCTCGGGGTGACATGCCGAAGAAGGAGGCGTCGAAGTCGGCCGCGTCGTGCAGGAACCCGCCTTCGCGTGTGTTGCAGGTTCCGGGGCGGGACGGGTCGGGGTCGTAGAGGGCGTCGAGGTCCCAGCCGCGGTTGTCGGGGAAGCGGGAGACGCCGTCCGTCCCGGTGTCGACGAGGTGCCACAGGTCCTCGGCGGCGCGCACGTCGCCGGGGTAGCGGCAGCTCATGGAGACGACGGCGATGGGCTCCGTTGCCTTGGCCTCGACCTGGCGCAACCGGGCGCGGGTGCGCTGCAGGTCGGTGGAGACGCGGGTCACGAATTCGCGAAGCCGGTCCTCGCTCACGGGTCGGTCTCCCTTCGGCAGCGAGAGCGGCGTCTCGCCGGGGGTGCGGCACTTCGGTTCGGTCTCCCGGCGCCGCTGCGCGTCGGGGCCGGCGGGGCAGCGGTGTACGTCCGGTGCCCTCGGGAGACGGCCCCCGGCGCTCCCGGCACCGGGGCCGTCCTGCCGCCGATTATGGGCGGGTTCCCGGGCACGCCCGGCCTGCGGCCAGGGGCTCTAAGAGAACTTCTAGCGTTGCCGGACGGTCGTGGACGCGCCCTGTACGGGCGGTGCGGCGGTCAGATGCGCAGGGTCGTGTCGAAGGCGCCGGCCTGCACCGGCGGCAGCAGGCCCTGCTCGGCGGAGTGGTCCAGGAGTGCGCGGGCCGCGTGCAGGCCGCCGGTGCCGAGTTCGGCGGTGAAGTCGTTGACGTAGAGGCCGATGTGCTGGTCGACCACCTCCGGTTCCATCTCCTGGGCGTGGCGGAGCACGTACGCCCGGGAGGCGTCGGGCGTGGCCCACGCGGCCCGTACGGAGGCCCGGATGCTGTCGGCGGTTCGGCGCAGCGCGGCCTCGCCGAGGGAGCGTCGCGCGACGATGGCGCCGAGCGGGATGGGCAGGCCGGTCTCCTTCTCCCACTCCTCCCCCATGTCGGCCAGGCAGTGCAGGGAGTAGCGCCCGTAGGTGAAGCGGGCCTCGTGGATGACCAGGCCCGCGTCGACGCGGCCGTCGCGGACGGCGGGCATGATCTCGTCGAACGGCAGCACGACGGGCTCCTCGACTCCGCCGGGCACCGCGTGGGCGGCCCAGAGCCGGAAGAGCAGGTAGGCCGTGGAGCGGGTGCTCGGCACGGCGATCCGCGCACCGGTGAGGGCGGCCGGCTCGGTGGGTTCGCGGGTCAGTACGAGGGGGCCGCAGCCGTGCCCGAGTGCTCCGCCGCAGGGCAGCAGCGCGTACGTGTCGAGGAGGTGGGGCAGGACGCCGTAGGAGACCTTCAGGATGTCCGCTTCGCCTCGTTCGGCTGCTCCGTTGGTGACGTCGATGTCGGCGAGGGTCACTTCCACGTCGGGTGCGCCGGGGATGAGCCCGTGGGTCCAGGCGTGGAAGGCGAAGGTGTCGTTGGGGCACGGCGAGTGCGCCAGGGTGAGCGGTGCGGTCATGGGCGGTCGCTTCCTTGTCTTCGGCGGCCTGCGCTGTGTCCGGGCCGCTGCGGGACCTTTGTGCGGGAGGTCACGGCGGTGCTGCGGCTGCGGCGGCCCGCGCCCGTCGGGCGGCGGGGTACGCGTGTCCAGCAAACCGGTTGCGGGTGTGGGGTTTTCCCCACACTGCCCTCCGCCAGGATGAGGGTGCCCCACCCGGCGCGGCACCGCTGCCCGCCGTCCGGCGGGGGTCCGTGGCGGTCGGCTGTTGTCCGGCTTCCCGGGTCCGCGCGGAGGCGGCGGGCGGCGTCCGGCGCCTCTCGGGGCGGGCGGGCTCCGTTCCCTCCGGGTGTGCCCGGGCGCAACGGCCGGTCGGGCGGGGCGGCATGGCCGTCGTGTGCGGTCCCGTCGACGAGTCACGTGCCGTGCCGCGTGACCGGACTCATTCCGTGTGCCGCCAGGCACTGACCGAGGAGGTTCCCGGCCATGGACGCTGGGCTCAAGCGCGAACTGGAGGAGAAGGTCCTCTCCGGTGAGCGGCTGTCCCGCGAGGACGGCATCGCGTTGTACGCGTCGGACGACCTGGCGTGGCTGGGCGGGCTCGCGCACGAGGTGCGCACCCGCAAGAACGGCGACGTCGTCCACTTCAACGTCAACCGCCATCTCAACATGACCAACGTGTGCACCGCGTCCTGCGCGTACTGCTCCTTCCAGCGCAAGCCGGGGGAGAAGGACGCCTACACGATGCGCATCGAGGAGGCCGTCCGGCTCGCGAAGACGATGGAGAACGAGCACCTCTCGGAGCTCCACATCGTCAACGGCCTGCACCCGAACCTGCCGTGGCGCTACTACCCGCGCTCGCTGCGGGAGTTGGGCAAGGCGCTGCCGAACGTCTCGCTGAAGGCGTTCACCGCGACGGAGATCCACCACTTCGAGACGATCTCGGGGATGTCCGCGTCGGAGGTCCTCGACGAGCTGATCGACGCGGGTCTGGAGTCGCTGACCGGTGGTGGCGCGGAGATCTTCGACTGGGAGGTCCGCCAGCACATCGTGGACCACCGCACCCACTGGGAGGACTGGTCGCGGATCCACCGTCTGGCGCACGAGAAGGGTCTGAAGACCCCGTGCACCATGCTGTACGGCCACATCGAGGAGCCGAGGCACCGCGTCGACCACGTGCTGAAGCTGCGTGAACTCCAGGACGAGACCGGCGGCTTCCAGGTCTTCATCCCGCTGCGCTACCAGCACGACTTCGTCGACATGCAGGACGGCAAGGTCCGCAACCGCCTCCAGGCCCGCACCACCATGGCGACCGGCGCCGAGGCGCTCAAGACCTTCGCCGTCTCCCGGCTGCTCTTCGACAACGTGCCGCACGTCAAGGTCTTCTGGGTGATGCACGGCGTGCAGACCGCCCAACTCGCCCTCCAGCACGGCGCCGACGACATGGACGGCTCAGTCGTCGAGTACAAGATCACGCACGACGCCGACAACTACGGCACGCCGAACAAGCTGACCCGCGACGACCTGCTCGACCTGATCCGTGACGCCGGTTTCCGCCCCGTGGAACGCAACACCCGTTACGAGATCATCCGCGAGTACGACGGCCCGGACCCGGCTCGACGCGAGTCGCCGCAGCCCATGCGGGTGTGAGTGCCCGGCGGCCGCTGATGCTCGCTTTCCCCCTTCCGCATGCCCACGACACTGCCAGGCAGGTGTGAATGTCCCAGCAGACGACGAACGACCAGGACCTGGAAGTCTGGATCGACCAGGAACTGTGCACCGGTGACGGAATCTGTGCCCAGTACGCCCCCGAAGTCTTCGAGCTGGACATCGACGGGCTCGCCTACGTCAAGGACACCGAGGACGAACTGCTCCAGAACCCCGGCGCCACGACGAGGATCCCGCTGGAGGTGCTCACGGACGTGGTCGACTCGGCCAAGGAGTGCCCCGGCGCCTGCATCCACGTGCGGCGGGTCACCGACCAGGTCGAGGTCCACGGTCCCGACGCAGACGGCGACTGACTCCAGCACTCCACGGGACAGGTGGGGCGGCCGTCCTCCCCGGCTGACCGGCCGCCCCGCCTCTCCCCCGCCCCCTCCGCTCCGCGGTCGCGCCCGCCGGCACTGGTTCGGCCACCCAGGAAAGGACACGTACGTCTCATGAGTCCCACCGCTTCCGACGACCTGTGGATCCGCAGGTTCCGCCCCGCGCCCGACGCCGCGGAACGCCTGGTGTGCTTTCCGCACGCCGGAGGCTCGGCCAGCTTCTACCTCCCGGTGGCCACTGCGCTCAGCCCGGGTGTCGACGTGGTGGCCGTCCAGTACCCCGGACGCCAGGACCGGCGGCAGGAGCCGGGCCCGTCGTCGATCGCGGCGCTGGCCGACGAGGTCTCCCGGGCCCTCGCCGTCTGGGACGACCGTCCGCTGACGTTCTTCGGCCACAGCATGGGCGCCCTGGTGGCCTTCGAGGTGGCACGCCGGATGGAGTCCGCCGGCTCCGGCCCGGTGCGCCTGTTCGCCTCCGGGCGCCGTGCGCCCTCCCGCACCCGCAACGAGACGGTGCACACCCTCGACGACGACGGTGTGGTGGCGGAACTGCGGGCGCTGGCCGGCACCGACACCCGGTTCCTCCAGGACGAGGAGCTGCTGCGCATGGTGCTGCCCGCCATCCGCAGCGACTACCGGGCCGTGGAGACCTACCGGTGTGAGCCGGGGGCGGCGCTGAACTGCCCGATCACCGTCCTGACCGGCGACGCGGACCCCAAGACCTCGCTGGAGGAGGCGGGTGCGTGGGACGAGCACACCGCCGCCGAGGCGGAGCTGCTGGTCTTCCCCGGCGGGCACTTCTACCTCTCCGAACGGCCCGGTGAGGTCCTCGCCGTGCTCACCGAGCACTTCGCCGCGTCACCGGCCCGCCGCTCCTGACGGCGTCCGCGCGCCCGCACCGACCCTCCCCGCTCTCCTTCTCCCCTCGACCCGATGCGGAGCTGTGCACCGATGACCGAGCAACGCGCCTGCCTCACCGCGCCGTCGGCGCACAGCAGACGACAGCGACCCCGCGTGGGCCACATCCAGTTCCTCAACTGCCTGCCGCTGTTCTGGGGGCTGGCGCGGACCGGCAGCCTGCTCGACCTGGACCTGCGCACCGACACCCCGGACGGCCTCAACGACGCGCTGGCCGGGGGTGACCTCGACATCGGGCCGATCAGCCTGGTCGAGTTCCTGCGCCACGCAGACGACCTGGTCGCCCTCCCTGACATCGCGGTCGGCAGTGACGGCGACGTCATGTCCTGCCTGATCGTCAGTCAGGTACCGCTGGAGGAGCTGGACGGCGAGCCGGTGGCGCTCGGCTCCACCAGCCGCACCTCCGTGCGGCTGGCGCAACTGCTGCTGGCCGAACAGGTGGGCGTGCAGCCCCGGTACCACGTGTGCCCGCCGGATCTGCGGACCATGATGACCGAGGCCCGGGCAGCCGTGGTCATCGGCGACGCGGCCCTGCGCGCCGCGCTGCACGAGGCGCCCCGGATGGGGTTGCGGGTGCACGACCTGGGCCGGATGTGGAAGGACTGGACGGGACTGCCCTTCGTCTTCGCCGTGTTCGCCGCCCGGCGCGAGTTCCTGGACCGGGAGCCCGAACTGGTGCGCCGGGTCCACTCCGACCTGCTGGCGTCGCGCGACCTGTCACTCACCGAGGTGGGCAAGGTCTGCGAGCAGGCGTCCCAGTGGGAGGAGTTCGACGCCGCCACGCTGGAGCGCTACTACACCACCGCACTCGACTTCCGTCTCGGCCCCGAACAGCTCGCCGGGATAACGGAGTTCGCCCGTCGGGTGGGCGGTGCCGACGAAGGCTTCCCGCCCGACGTGCGCGTCCGGTTGCTCGGGGCCACCCCCGCGTGACCTCGCACCCATCCGAAGAGACCGGAAAGGCCGGCATCATGCCCCGACCTCCGCAGAACCCGCTCCAGTCCGTGCTCGACCGTGCCGCCGACGGCGGGCGCATCACCCCGGAAGAGG
>NZ_BAAHCA010000230.1:0-6092 GCF_054776295.1 Streptomyces sparsus | reverse complement strand
GCGCCGGGACGGTACTGGCCGCCGACGCCCGCGACGGGCTGCACACCGGGGCCCGAGGCACCCGCTGGCTGGCCCCCGGGGCGGACCCGGGCCCGCTCGCCACCGAGTTCACCGGCCGCTGCCACCGAGTACGCGTCATGCCCTACCTGGAGGGGCTGCCGTGCAGTGTGCACGGCCTCGTCCTACCCGGCGACGTCGTCGTCCTGCGCCCCCTGGAACTGCTGACGCTGCGGCGGCCCGGTGGCGCCTTCGTCTTCGCCGGCACCTCCACCCACTGGACGTGTCCGCAACCGGCCCACGACAGCATCCGCGCCACGGCCCGCTCGGTGGGCCGCGCCCTGCGCGACCTGTACGGCTACCGGGGGGCGTTCACCCTCGACGGTGTGCTCGGCCCCGACGGCTTCCTCCCGACGGAGGTCAACGCCCGCATGGGCAGCGGACTGAACATCGACCGCACCCGCCCTGACCTGATGCTCAACTTCGTCGCCCGCATGCTGCGGGAGGGCGAGCACTTCGACGCCCGCCCCGCCGAACTGGAACGCCAGGTGATGGACGCACTCGAAGTGGCACCCTTCAGCGAGGCGAAGATCGGCCTGGACGCCCCCGCCGCTCCCGGCGCCGTACTGGCCCTCCGGCACGGCGATGCCGGCCCCCTGCGCGCCGCCCGGCCCGGCGAGTCACCGGACGCCACCGTCGCCACGGAACGCTCCGCGGTGGGGGACCGGCTCCGGTTCCGCCCACTCACCGACACCTTCCGCGGTGAACCGCTCGCCGGCACCGTCACCGCCGCCTGCGCCCTCGCGGTGGAGCGGCTGGGCGTGCGCTGCGGCCCGCTGTACACGAGCCCGCCACCGGCGTGCGCACCACCGCCCCGGCCGGGCCACCGCCAGGACACCGAAGGAGCCCTCGCATGACCGGCACCACGCCCTTCCCTCACACCGCGGGCCCCGCCCCGCGCGACCGCTTCCCCGGCCTGCGCGGCGACTGGGCCCGGCTGGACGGCGCAGCCGGCACCCAGGTCGTCGACACCGCTGTCGAAGCGATGGTCCGCTACCTGTCCGAGGGCGACAACGCCAACGACCAGGGCGTCTTCGCCGCCTCCCGGGCCACCGACGCGCTGCTCGACACCGGCCGGGCGGCCGTCGGCAGGCTACTGGGAGCGGACCCCGACGGGGTCGTCTTCGGCACCAACACCACTTCCCTGCTGATCGACTTCACCCAGGCCGTGGCCGCCTCGCTGGAACCCGGCGACGAGATCGTCTGCACCCGGCTCGACCACGACGCCAACGTGGCCCCCTGGCTGCTCGCTGCTCGGGCCGCCGGCGCGAAGGTGCGCCTCGCGCCCGTCGACGCCACGACCGGCAGGCTGTCCGCCGCCGATGTCGCGGCGCTGATCTCCCCGCGCACCCGATGGGTGGCCGTCACCGGCGCCTCCAACGCCCTGGGCAGCATTCCCGACGTACCGGCGATCTCCGCCGCCGCACACGCCGCGGGCGCGCGCGTACTCGTCGACGCCGTCCACCTCACCCCGCACCGCCGTGTCGACATGCGCGCGCTGGGCGCCGACGCACTGGTGTCCTCCGCCTACAAGTGGTACGGGCCGCACCAGGCCGTGCTGTGTGCCGACCCGGCCCTGCTCGACGCCCTGGAACCGGCCCGCGTCCGCCCCGCCGACCCGCGCTCGCCCGGCCGCTGGCAGACCGGCACACCTTCCTTCGAGGCGGTGGCCGGTGTGGCCGCCGCAGCCGAGTTCCTGCTCGAACTCGACCTGGACGCGGAGGCCGCCCGCGAGAAGGAACGCTTCGCTCCGCTCCTGCTCGGCCTGGACGGCATGCCCCACGTCACCGTGCACGGCCCGCGCGACCTCCACGACCGCACCCCCACGGTGTGCTTCACCGTCACGGGTCACCACCCGGACGACGTGGCCCGCCATCTGGCCGCACAGCGTGTCGCCGTCTGGAGTGGCACCTTCTACGCCCACGAGCTGATGCACGCGCTCGCACTCCAGGACACCGGCGCGGTACGGGCCGGACTGTCCTGCTACACGACCGCCGAGGACGTCGACCGCCTGCTCGATGCCGTGGCCGACCTGGCCTGATCACCGACGCGGGCCACCGGCCACCGGACCGGGACCCGCCCGCCCCTTCCGGCCGCGGCTGGACGGGCGCATCCCAGCCGAGCCCCACGAGGAGACCCGCCCAGCCATGCTCACCACCCTCGACCTCTGCGACGACGACCTGGCAGCCGTCCACGGCCTGGCCACCGAGATCACCCGCCGCCACCCCTCGGCGGACGACCCCGAACTGCTGCGGCGGGCACGCGTCCTCGCCCACGAACTGCCCCGCACCGTGCGGGAGGCACTGATGGACCTGCACGCGAGCGACCGCGCCGCCACCCTCGTCATCGGCCGGCACACCGTGCAGGACGCCGAGCTGGGCCCCACACCCGCCCACTGGAGCAAGGCCGGCCCCAGCAGCACGTCCGTGCAGCGACTGGAGACGATCCTGGTCCTGTACAGCGCCCTGCTGGGTGACGTCTTCGGCTGGGGCACCCAGCAGGACGGTCGGCTCATCCACGACGTCGTACCCGTCGCCGGCCACGAACAGGAACAACTCGGCTCCGGCAGCCACGCTCCGCTGATGTGGCACACGGAGGAGGCGTTCCACCCCCACCGGGCCGACTACGTCGGCCTGATGTGCCTGCGCAACCCCGACGGCGTCGCCACCACGGTCGGCGGGTTCGACAGCGGCGTGCTCACCGACGACGAACTGCGCTGCGCCTTCGCCCCCCGCTTCTACATCAGGCCCGACAACTCCCATCTGCGCTCCCACAACCCGTCGGCGGACGCCGGTGGGGCGCAGTTCGACCGGGTGGAGGACATGAACACGGCGCCGGAGGCGGTCCCGGTGCTGTTCGGCTCCCCCCGTGCTCCGTTCCTCCAGATCGACCCGGCCTACATGGACACGGCCCCCGGTGACACCGAGGCCCGCCGCACCCTCGACCGCATGGCCTACGCCATCGAGAGCGGACTGACCGACGTCACGCTGCGCCCCGGCGACATCGTCTTCATCGACAACTACCGCGTCGTGCACGGGCGCCGTCCCTTCCACGCCCGCTACGACGGCACCGACCGCTGGCTCAAACGCGTCAACGTCACCCGTGACCTGCGGAAGTCCAACGCCGCACGGCCCGAACCCGCGTTGCGGGTCATCGCCTGACGGCTCGTCGCCCGACCGGCAACCGACGGGAGTCCCCCCATGAACTGGAACACGCTTGCCCTGACGGCGCTGCTCTTCGCGGTCCTGGTCGGCGTCGAGCTGCTCGCCCACCGACTGCTGCCCTCCGACCGCGACACCGGCTACGACCTGCGCGACACCGCCAGCAGTCTCGGCCTCGCGATGGGCAACCAGGTCGTCAACTTCTTCTGGCAGGGCACCAACGTCGCCCTCGTGCTCGCCCTCTACTACGCCAGCCCGCTGCGCGTGGACCCCGGCGACTGGCGCATGTGGGTGCTGCTGTTCCTGCTCGACGACCTCACCTACTACCTCTTCCACCGCTCGCACCACGAGATCCGGGTGCTGTGGGCGGTCCACATGGTCCACCACTCCAGTGAGCGCTTCAACTTCACCGTGGCCGTACGCAACTCCTGGGTCCCGATGACCGGCATCCCGTTCATCGCCGCGCAGCCGCTGCTCGGCTTCCCGCCGTGGATGATGCTCGTCGTCCAGACCGTGGGCCTGGTCTACCAACTCGTCCTGCACACGGAGAAGATCGGCAAGCTCCCGGCCCCTGTCGAGTGGGTCTTCTGCACGCCCTCCCACCACCGCGTGCACCACGCCAACCACGCCCCTTACCTGGACCGCAACTACGGCGGGATCCTGATCGTCTGGGACCGCCTGTTCGGCACCTTCGAACCCGAACACGACCGCATCACCTACGGCCTCACCAAGAACGTGAACTCCTACAACCCGCTGCGCATCGCCACTTTCGAGTGGCGCGCCCTGGGGCGAGACCTGGCCTCCGCCCGCACCGTCGGGGAACGGGTCGGCTACCTGCTCCGGCGGCCCGGCTGGCGACCTGAATCCTCCGCCCTGGCGACGGCGCCGCCTCCACCACGCCGCCAGGACCCCACCGCCGGCTGAGGGTCCCGGCCCGGGACGTCACCGCCCCGCCCGATCGACTTGCTCGCCCCGCTCGAGCCCGAACCACCACGAACCATGCAGGAGGCCAGGAATCCATGCCCGCAACGACCGTGCGCAACTTCATCGCCGGTGCCCACGCCCCCGCCGCCGACGGGCGCACTCTGGACCTGGTCGACCCCTGCACGGCACGCCCCTCCGGCACCGCGGCACTGTCCGCCGCGGACGACGTGGAACGTGCGCTGCACGCCGCCCGGGAGGCGTTCCCGCATTGGCGCGGCACCACCCCGGGTGACCGGCAGCGCGCCCTGTTGCGGATCGCCGACGTCATGGAGGCACGCGCGGACGAGCTCGTGGCCGCCGAGTGCGCCGACACCGGCAAGCCGGTACGGGCCACCCGGGACGAGGAACTGGTGCAGTCCATCGACCAGGTGCGCTTCTTCGCCGGAGCGGCGCGCTCCCTGGAGGGCCGGTCCGCGGGGGAGTACCTCGCCGGGCACACCTCGATGCTGCGACGCGAGCCGGTCGGCGTGGTGGCGCAGATCACGCCGTGGAACTACCCCCTGATGATGGCCGTGTGGAAGTGCGCGCCGGCACTCGCGGCAGGCAACAGCGTGGTGCTGAAGCCGGCCGCGACCACACCCCGCAGCACGGTGCTGCTCGCCGAGATCGCCGCGGAGTTCCTGCCGCCGGGAGTGCTGAACGTCGTCTGCGGAGACCGGGACACCGGTCGGGACCTCGTCCGCCACCCCGGCTGGGACATGGTCGCCGTGACCGGCAGCGTCTCCACCGGCGCTGACGTCGCCGCCACCGCCGCCCGCGACGTGCGGCGCGTCCACCTCGAACTCGGCGGCAAGGCGCCCGTCCTGGTGTTCGACGACGCCGACGTGGAGGCGACCGCCACGGCCGTCGCCGAGGCCGCCTACTTCAACGCCGGTCAGGACTGCGTCGCCGCGACCCGTGTCCTGGCCGGCCCGGGGATCCACGACGCCCTGGTGGAGGCGCTGGTGGAACGGGCCCGAACCACGCGCACCGGCCCTCCCGACGACCCGGACGCCTTCCACGGACCGCTCAACAGCCGGGAGCAGCTGGACCGGGTCAGCGGCTACGTGTCCAGGCTCCCCGCCCACGCCACCGTGCGCACCGGCGGCCGGCAGCTCGACAGGCCGGGGTACTTCTACGCCCCGACCGTCGTCACCGGCGTCGAGCAGGGTGACGAGATCGTGCGGCGGGAGGTGTTCGGCCCCGTGCTCACGGTGCAGCGCTTCACCGACGAGGACGAAGCCGTCCGACTCGCCAACGACACGGCCTACGGCCTCGCCGCCGGTGTGTGGACCCGGGACCACGGCCGGGCCATGCGCCTGGCCCGCACCCTCGATTTCGGCTGCGTCTGGATCAACACCCACCTGGCCCTGGCCGCGGAGATGCCGCACGGTGGGTACCGGCACTCCGGTTACGGCAGCGACCTGTCGACCTACAGCCTCCAGGACTACACCCGCGTCAAACACGTGATGAGCAGCCTCACGTGATCCGAGCGCTCGGGGGCGGTACCAGGCCGGGCCCGCAGCGGACGACGCCCCACCGGCCAGGCCGGTGGGGCGTCGTCGAGGCGTCGTCAGGGGAGTGGCAGGGTCACGCGCAGTACCTGATCAGCCACTCGTCCGAGTCGTAGGCGTCCCGTGCCGGGTCCGGCTCGGTGACGGTGACTCCGGGGAAGGTGTCCTCCGGGGGGATGCGCTCCGGCAGCTTGCCGAACCTGGCCAGGCGGGCCGTCCGCTCGGTGTCCGGAACGTTCTCGGTGTCGGTGGTCATCGCCGCGTCTCCCTCGTTCGGTTGCACCTGGTGGGACGTGCCCGGGAGTTGGCGGGTTGCCTCGTGCCACTCCCACGCCCAGGGTACCGGCCGGGCGACGTCAGCGGTGGGCCGCGACGGCGGGCCGCCCGGCTGCCGCAC
>NZ_BAAHCA010000229.1:0-6096 GCF_054776295.1 Streptomyces sparsus | reverse complement strand
AGTTCGCCGACCACGGCGAGCTGACCACCCGCATGGGCGAGGCCGCCGCCCGGCACGCCCGCGGCTTCGGCTGGGCCGCCGCCGCGCAGCGCACCGTCGACGTCTACGGCGACGCCCTCGCCTCCCGGCCCGGTCGCCTACGATCGGTGCATGCCTGATGTGAGCGACGCGACCGCGGTGATCGAGCGCACCCTCACCGAAGCCGAGCTGGAGTGGGAGTCACCCGACCCGGGCACCTACGTGGTGACGCTCCCCGGGACGAAGAAGCTCTCCACGACGTGCTCCCTGGTCGTCGGCAAGCACTCCCTCTCCGTCAACGCTTTCGTGGTCCGCTGCCCCGACGAGAACCACGAGGCCGTGCACCGCTGGCTGCTGGAGCGCAACACCCGCCTGTACGGCGTCAGTTACGCCATCGACCGGCTGGGCGACATCTACCTGGTCGGCCGCTTCCCGCTGGCCGCCGTCACGCCGGACGAACTCGACCGCATTCTCGGCACCGTGCTGGAGAACGCCGACGGCTCGTTCAACACGCTGCTGGAGATGGGCTTCGCCGAGGCGATCCGCAAGGAGTACGCCTGGCGGACGTCCCGAGGCGAGTCCACCCGCAACCTCGACGCCTTCAGCCACCTCACCCGCGACTGACGCCCGCCCCGGCCCGACCCGGCCGGGAGCGGGCCGGGGCGGGGGCCGTTCCGCTCAGTGCGCGTCGTCGGTGCTGTGGGTGCCGTGGGTGCCGTGGGTGCCGCGGACGACGGCGACCGGGCAGGGGGCGTGGTGCAGCACCGCCTGGCTCACCGAGCCGAGCAGCAGCCCGGTGAACCCGCCGCGACCGCGCGCCCCGACCACCAGCAGCTGGGCGTCCCCGCCCGCCTCGATCAGCGTCTCGCGGGTCCGGCCCTCCACCAGCCGGCGGTGCACCGTCACGTCCGGGAACCTGTCCTGCCAGCCGGACAGCGCCTCGGCGAGCACTCGCTCCTCCTCGTCCTTCAGCATCGCCTCGTCGTACACCAGCGGCACCGGGTCGCCAGGCCCGGTGGACACCGGGCCGGTCCAGTTGTTCCAGGTGTGCACGGCGACCAGGTCGGCACCCCGCATCGAGGCCTCGGCGAAGGCGAAGGCGACCGCCGCCACGCCCGCCGGAGAACCGTCCACCGCGAGCACCACGTCACCCGCGGAACGCGCCTCGCCCCGCACCACCAGCACCGGGCAGTGCGCGTGAGCGGACAGGTGGACGGCCGCGGAACCCAGCAGCAGCCCGCCGAAGGTGCCCAGCCCGCGGCTGCCGACGACCACCAGTTCCGCCGTCCGCGACTCCGCCTCCAGCACCGCCAGCGCGTCCCCGGGCACCACCACGGCGGACACCTCCAGACCGGGCGCCGCGGCCTCGGCCCGCTGCTTCGCCTCGGCCGCCACCCGCTCCGCGACGTTGCGCAGTCCGCCTTCCGGCGGGCCGACCTCCGAGGGGCCGAGCGGCACGTTCATCAGCGGCCAGATGAACGCGTGCACGATCCGCAACGCACAACCGCGCAGCTCCGCCTCCCGGGCCGCCGTGTCGACCGCCTTCAGCGCCGAGGGTGAGCCGTCGACGCCGACCAGGATGTGCGCGTTCATGGGGGATCTCCGTTTCCGCGGTGAGCAGCGGGCCTTCCGGGTGCGGCCGACCACGACCCCACTCTGGCCCGCCGGCCACCGCCGCGAGTAGGGCCGGGTGGGCTCCCCACGGGTACCACCCGGCCCTCCCTCCCAAGCAGCGGCGCGGCCGGCACTCGAAGTGTCAGCCCTCCGGAGCAGCGGTCCCGCCCCGCCGCCGTGGCCCGAGGAGGACACCGACCTGCCGGCGCTCGGCTCCCGCGGCTACGCCCGGACGCGATCGTCGTCGGCCTCCAGCACCTCGGCGGCCAGGACGGCCCGTTGCTCGAACTCGCGTTCACCACCGCCTCCGCCCTGGCGCTGACGGTGCGCACGTTCGAGGTCTCGTTCAGGGTGATGAGACCGATGTCGGCAGACGGGAGCATCCGTATGCTGGCTGTGAACCGCCTCCCGGGCCTTCCCACGGGTGCCGGGCGGACGAGGAGGCGATCGACCCGGCCGGGTTCGCCCGGCAGTAGGCACTACCGGCTGTAAGCGGCAGCGGCCATCTCCCCTCCGTTGATGAGCGCTTCGGAGATGTCCAGCGCCACGTGGGAAGGAGAACGCGCCGTGATCCTCCCGAAGGTTCGGGACCCGCGGTTCGTGACGATCCGCCGGGGCGGGACTCTCACCGACGCGGACCACCGTCTCCTCGCCCTGTGGGCGGCCTTGTGTGCGGAGCACGTCCTTGATCTCTTCGAGTCGGTCCAGGCCGGGGATCCACGGCCGCGCCAGGCGATCGAGCACGCCCGGGCCTGGGTACGCGGCGAGGTCGGGATGATGCAGGCTCGCGCGGCGGGCGGTCACGCGATGGGGGCGGCCAGGGACCTGCGTGGGGCAGCCCGGCACGCCGCATACGCCGCAGGCCAGGCTGGGGCCGTCGCCCACGTCGCCGCGCACGAGCTGGGCGCCGCCGCGTACGCGATCAAGGCCGCCCGTGCGGCGGCGCCGGAGGGCGAGAGCGAGGCGGCGGGACGGCTCGAGTGCCAGTGGCAGCGCGATCAGCTGCCGGAAGCGATCCGTGATCTGGTCCTTGACGACCAGCGGTTGCGCAACGACATCTGCTGGTCGGTGTTCGACTGCGGCAGATGAGCTGACGGAGGACTCATGGCGGGGGGCGAACTCAGGGATGCTTGATCGCGACGGCTATCTGCGCCTCGCCCACCGCAGCGCGATGACCTTCGGCCTTGGTGCCAGGTGACTCGCCCGGGTCTTCGGAGACCGCGCGGCAGACTCGCTGTTCTGCGGGTTCGACGCGGTTCTCGCGCCGGAGACGCGGCCGGCGCTCCGCATGAGGACGGCTACTGGGCCGCGATCGGATTCGGGCCGGACGGCGACGCCCTCGGGTCGATCACGATCTCAGCCGACGTCGTCGCGAACGACCGTTGTGGTCTGCCGGTTTTACCGCGTGGACGTGCAGTGATCGGTCGGCTACTTTCTTCAAGCCGACATCTGGTCGGTTTCCTGTGGCTGGGTGGGGTGGGGAAATGGTGAGGGCGAAGAACGTCGCCATGAACAGGTCGCTGACGCTGGCGTTGAGTGTGCTTCTCGGGTGTGGAGTGCTTGCCTCTCCGGCCGCTGCGGATCCGGCGCCTCGAGTGGCCGCCTCGGGAGCGGTCGGGAACGACGCGCGGGACACCTCCTCCGCGGACGTGTCCGTCAATGCCCGGTGGATGTTCGACGAGGTCTCCGGCACGCCCCGAACGACGCCGGATGACGTGGCCGACGACAATCCGATGGGCCTGCACGGTGAGGCGGACATCGTGGCCGACGCCTTCATGGGCGACGGCGCGCTGAGACTGGACGGTCTCAGCGGTTACGCGTCCACTTCTCAGGTGCCGGTGGACACCTCGGGCAGTTTCACCGCGGCCGCCTGGGTGAGGGCGGAAGGGGAGCCCGACGGCCCGGTCGCCCTGTTCGGGGCCGAGGGGCGGAATCGGGACGGATTCGGTGTGCGCTACGTACCTCACCCGACTGACCCGGTCGGGCATCCGGGTCAGTGGCAGTTGCTGTTGCCGGGCACCGACGATGAAGACGCCACTGTCGTGCGGTTGGGCAACTCCAACTTCTACTCCGTCACCGACTGGAACCACATCGCCGTCGTCCATGACGCGGTCCGCAAGGAAACCCGTCTGTACGTCAACGCCATCGAGGAGTACCGGAACTGCCCGGACGACGACGGTGACGGGCGAGCCGACGACGAGACGTGCGTGCCCGGCGTGCTGAGGGCACACGGGGCGGGGACGTTCACGGCCGACACCTCGTTCCAGGTGGGCCGATTCGCCAAGGACACCAGCGGTACCGGGCACTTTCCCGGGGTGATCGACGACGTCTGGCTCTTCCGCGGGGCCCTCAATGACCGGCAAGTGCAAGAGCTGTGTGCTTCCTGGTTCGATTTTCCTACGGTGGTACCCGGCACGTGACGCCGCCCCGCGATACCACCGGCCGGCCGGACTTCACCGTTACCGTCCCGCGGTGTCCTCACCCGCCGTCACGCGGAGCAGTTCGCGGATCTGGTCGGTGATGGCGGCGCGGGCCTTGAGGAAGTCGGGGTCGGTGAGGGTGCCGGTGGCGGGGTCGGTGTTGCCGGGGGCCCAGGGCAGCACGGGGGTGTGGAGGTGGCCGCCGGGGGCGCGCAGGCCGGTGGTGTCGCGGAGCAGCGTGGCGCGGTAGGCGATCTCGTTGGAGAGGTAGTTGCCGCCGCCTCCGGAGCGGGCGGCGGAGCCGGGGGTGGGGCCGTCGGGGCGGGTGACGGGCGTGGTGCCGCCGGCGGGGATCTCGGTCACCTCGGTGTTGTCGAGGACGGGGTAGGGGCCGGTGCCGACCTCGGTGAGGGCCTGGTACGGCAGGGTGGTGGCGATCCACTGCGGGCCCGGGGCGGTGCCGGGGACGGGGATCAGGCCGGTGACGGACTCGTTGGCGTTGTCGGGGTAGCCGCCGCGCCAGGCGCCGTTCCAGCGTTCGACGTCGAAGCGGCCGGGGCGCCCCTGGCTGATGGTGGTGAACACGTCGGCGCGGCGCGGGCCGGCGGCGAAGTGCGGGCGCAGGGTCTGCTCGACGGTTCCGGCGGTGAAGTCGGCCCAGCGGACCGGGAAGACGGCGACCTCGATCCGGGCCGGGCCGTCCGCCGTGCGGATCGTGGTGCCGTCCAGGGCGAGGGCGGCGGCACCGGACGGGTTGCTGCGGCGGATGTCCTGGTCGAGCTGGAACGGGTCGAAACCGGTGACGACGATCCGCTTCACGCCCTTGCCCGCCGGCAGGTACATGGTGTCCTGGCCGCGCGAGCCGACCTCCAGGCGGTGCAGCAGCGCCGCTCGCCGGGTCTCGGTCAGCGGGAAGCGGGGCTGCCACTCGCGGATCGTGCGGCTCATGGCGAGGCGGGCCCAGTACAGGGGGCGGTCGTCGTCCCTGGCGAGGTCACCGCCCGCCGGTCCCCGGCCCTGCACCCGGTCCACCGCGTGCTGCCACAGGGCCCGGCTGTGCCGCCGCACGGTGCGCTCGGCCGCGCGGGCGGTGGGCGCCTGGCAGAGTGCCCGCGCGAGGGCGGCGGAGTGGTGGTCGAATCCGCTGCTTGTGAGGATCTCCTGCGGTATGCGTCCCGGCAGGCGCTGTTCCTCGACGGTGAGGGCGGCGCCCACGCGGGTGCAGGCCGGCGTGCGGCGGTCGTTCCCCGCTGCCTGCTTGTCGCGGTCGCTGCCGCCGGTGGCGGCGAGGGCGGTGCCCGGTGTGGCCAACAGGGCGCCGCACAGGGCGAGTACGGTCAGGCGGGAACGCAGCAGCACCGGGAGCACCTTCCGTGGGGGATCTTGCCCGGCACTCTAGGCGGCCTCCCGGCGGATGGACAGGGTGTCCCCGGCCGACTGCGCGGCATGGACGCCGCGTCAGAGCGGCCCTTCCTGGTAGGGGAGTCGGGTGCTGTGCTCCAGCCAGGTCACGCAGGCCCAGCCGAGCAGGGTCAGCGTGGTGAGACCGGCGACGGCGGCGACGGTGGCGCGTCCGGCCGGGGTGAGGCGGTCGCCCAGCAGTGCGCGGGTCAGGGCCCACACGGCGAGCGCCACGGCGGGCACCCCGAGGACCATGGCGGGCAGTTCGACCCAGAGCAGGCTCAGGTCGCGGTTCTCCCCCTCGAAGTCGCCGCGCAGGCCAGGCCGCGCGCCGTGCAGCCAGGTGACGAAGCCCGTTCCGGCGCCGGCCAGGCCCAGTAGGCAGCCGATGCCCGCGTCCCGCTGTTCCGTGGCTGATCCCATGACCGGTAAGGACGAGGGCCGGCGGTGCGCAGTTCCGCTCGTGGGGGAACGAAGCCGCACGTCACACGTGTGACGTGAGCCGTGCCCCGCCCCTCGGCGGGGATACGCCTCCGCCCGTCGCGTGCCCGCGCCCGCCCCCGGACGCCGCTGTACCCCGCCTGCCGATGAGGGGCGGGGTACAGCGGGTGCGGTCGGCGGCGGGTGACCGCTGCGGCCTGCG
>NZ_BAAHCA010000228.1:1861-6101 GCF_054776295.1 Streptomyces sparsus | reverse complement strand
GCCCGTCGGCGCCCCGCCCGTCCGCGCCCCGCCCGTCCCCGGGCAGCGCCTGGCGGGGCTCAGGGGGCGTTGCGAGGCAGGGTGAAGGTGACGCGCAGGCCGCAGGGCTCGTTGGGCGCGTAGGAGACGGTGCCGCCGCCGGCCGACAGCAGCGCCCTGGTGATGGACAGGCCGAGGCCGGAGCCGGGAACGTTCTGGTGCCGGCTGCTGCGCCAGAAGCGGTCGCCGATCCGCTCCAACTCGTCCTCCGCCAGGCCCGGGCCGCCGTCGGCCACCTCGATGGTCACGTGTTCGCCGTCGGGCGCCGTGGTGACGGTGACGGGCGCTCCGGCCGGCGTGAACTTGAGCGCGTTGTCCACGACGGCGTCCAGCGCGCTCGACAGCGCCACCGGATCGGTCCAGGCGGTCACCGCGGCTTTCCCTGCGGTGCCGAGCTGCACGCCGCGGCGGTCGGCGACCGGCCGCCATGCGTCGACCCGCTCGGCGACGAGCGCGGCGACGTCGGTGAGTTGCAGGTCGGCGGCGGTGTGCTCGGCGAGGGCCAGGCCGAGCAGGTCGTCGAGCACGCGGGCCAGGCGTTTGCCCTCGGCCTGTACCGAGGCGAACTCCGCACTGCCCTCGGGCAGCGCCAGGCCCAGCAGTTCGATGCGCAGCAGCAGTGCCGAGAGGGGGTTGCGCAGTTGGTGGGAGGCGTCCGCGACGAAGGCGCGCTGCTGTTCCAGGATCTCCTCGACGTGGTCGGCCATCTCGTTGAAGGAGTGCGCCAGGCGTTGCAGTTCGGGCGGTCCGCCGGACGCGGCGACGCGGGAGGCCAGCTTGCCGGTGGCGATGTCGTGCGCGGCCTTGTCGAGCGTGCGGACGGGGCGCAGCACCCAGCCGGTGAGCTGGTATGCCGCGATCACCGCGACCAGCATCGCGGCGCCCTCACCCGCTGCGAGCGGCAGCCAGCTGCGCAGGATGCGGGAGCCCAACTCGTCACCGGGCGAGGAGGTGAGGACCACCGCGACCACATCGCCGTCCCGGATCACCGGGGAGGCGACCGCGATGCGGTGCGTCGACCAGGGCCACACCTGCGCCGCGTCATGGCTGCGCCGGCCGGCGAGGGCCTCCGCGAACGCCTCGGCGCCCTGCCCCTCCTCGGGCACGCCCCAGCCGTCGGGGGACGCGGCCATCGCGCGGCCGTCGCGGAAGAAGACCCCGGCGCGAATGCCGTACAGCTGGTGGTAGCGGGCCAGTTCCTCGGTGAGGGTGGCCAGCCGCTCGTCCTGCTCCTCCCGGGCGGCCCGGCTCTCCGCGGAGGCGAGCGAGCCGTCCACGGGCCGGGCGGTGACGAACTGGGCCAGGGAGGCGAACCGGGCGGTGTCGTCGATCCGGTCGACCACCACCCGCTGCTGGTCCCTGGCGGCCATGCTCACGGCGAGCGGGAAGGCGAGGGCGAGCAGCACGCCCGCGGACAGGACGATCAGCAGCGGCAGAAGGCGGGAGCGCACGGTGCCCGAGGCCTCAGGCGGCCGGGGAGGCCAGCCGGTAGCCGACGCCCCGCACGGTCTCGATGAGCGCGGGCAGTCGCAGCTTGGACCTCAGCGAGGCGACGTGGACCTCGAGGGTGCGGCCGGTGCCCTCCCAGCTGGTGCGCCACACCTCGCTGATGATCTGCTCGCGTCGGAAGACCACGCCGGGGCGCTGGGCGAGCAGCGCGAGCAGGTCGAACTCCTTGCGGGTCAGCTGCACGGGTTCGTCGTCCACGGTGACCCGGCGGGTGGAGAGGTCGATCAGCACGGTGCCGAACCGCAGCGAGGTGGGGTCGTGGCCGCCGTCGCCCTCGCCGCTGTCGGGCTGCTCGGCGTGTTCGTCCGCGGCGTTGCGCCGGCTGACGGCGTGGATCCGGGCGAGCAGTTCCCCGGTGTCGTAGGGCTTGACGACGTAGTCGTCAGCCCCCAGGTTGAGGCCGTGGATACGCGAGCGGACGTCGGCTCTGGCGGTCACCATGATCACCGGCGTGCTGGTGCGGCGACGGATCCGGCCGCAGACCTCGAAGCCGTCCTGGTCGGGCAGACCGAGGTCGAGCAGCACCACGGCGAAGGGGGACACACCGTCCGCGGGCAGCAGGTGGTCGAGGGCCTCCGCGCCGTTGCGGGCGTGCACCACGTCGAAGCCGTGCCTGTTCAGCACGGCGCTGAGCGCCGCAGCGACGTGTTCGTCGTCCTCGACCAGCAGCAGCCGCACCGGGCCTCCCTCCGGGTTGGTCGTCCGTTCCCGCTCCGGGCGCGACCGGTCCCGCGCGGTGCGGGCTCGCCTATGCATACACCCCGACTGAACCGGGCGAGTCAATGCCTCACCGGTCACAGACGGATATCCGTTGTGCAGCCGGTACTCTCCCGATCAGGTCGATCACTGAGCGTGTCCGTTCGTGGCGGGATCGTTATCCTCAAGTTCCGCTCAGATGTGATGACGCGGGTTCCCGCAGGTCATTAAGGTCCCCCCAGTCGATGAGGACGGAGCGAGTGACGCCGATGAGCGAAGTATCGGTGACCAAGGACGCCGCGCCAAAAGCGGATCCACTGGTCGTACTGGACAACGTCAACAAGCATTTCGGCGCCCTGCACGTGCTCCAGGACATCGATCTGACCATCACCCGAGGCGAGGTGGTGGTCGTGATCGGTCCCTCGGGTTCGGGCAAGTCGACCCTGTGCCGGGCCATCAACCGACTGGAGACCGTCGAGTCCGGCTCGATCACGATCGACGGCAAGCCGCTGCCCGCGGAGGGCAAGGAGCTGGCCAGGCTGCGCGCGGACGTGGGCATGGTCTTCCAGTCCTTCAACCTCTTCGCGCACAAGACGGTGCTGGAGAACGTGACGCTGGGCCAGATCAAGGTGCGGCGCAAGTCGAAGGCCGACGCGGACAAGCGGGGCCGTGAGCTGCTGGACCGGGTCGGCGTCGCCAACCAGGCCGACAAGTACCCGGCGCAGCTCTCCGGCGGCCAGCAGCAGCGTGTCGCCATCGCGCGGGCCCTGGCGATGGAGCCGAAGGTGATGCTCTTCGACGAGCCCACCTCCGCGCTCGACCCGGAGATGATCAACGAGGTCCTGGAGGTCATGCAGCAGCTGGCCCGGGACGGCATGACAATGATCGTGGTCACCCACGAGATGGGTTTCGCCCGGTCCGCGGCGAACCGCGTGGTGTTCATGGCCGACGGTCGGATCGTCGAGGAGGCGACTCCCGACCAGTTCTTCAGTAATCCCCGCAGTGACCGGGCCAAGGACTTCCTGTCGAAGATCCTCGCGCACTGAGCCACCTCCCGGCGGAATTCGCACACCACTCAACGAGGGAAGTCCAGCAATGAAACTCCGCAACACCAGCATCGCCGTCGCCACCGCGATCACGCTCGGCCTGTCTCTCACCGCCTGCGGCGGGGAGAGCGACAGCGGCGACGGTGACGGCAACGACAAGGTCACCATCGGCATCAAGTTCGACCAGCCGGGCCTGGGCCTGAAGACGGAGGACGGCGATTTCGAGGGCTTCGACGTCGACGTCGCCACCTACGTGGCCAAGGAGCTCGGCTACGAGGAGGGTGACATCACCTGGAAGCAGGCCCCCAGCGCCGAGCGGGAGAACCTGATCTCCCGTGGCGACGTGGACTTCATCGCCGCCACCTACTCCATCACCGACGAGCGCAAGGAGAAGGTCTCCTTCGCCGGTCCGTACCTGCTCGCCCACCAGGACCTGCTGGTCCGCAAGGGCGAGCAGGTGTCCGAGGGTGACGACCTCAACGGCAAGAAGCTGTGCTCCGTGACGGGCTCCACCTCGGCGCAGAACGTCAAGAACGACTTCGCGCCCGACGCCCAGCTCCAGGAGTACGGCGGCTACTCGGAGTGCCTGAGCGGTCTGGAGAGCGGCGCAGTCGACGCGCTGACCACGGACGACTCCATCCTGGCCGGTTTCGCCGCGCAGAAGGACTACCAGGGCAAGTTCGAGCTCGCCGGCCTCAGCCTCAGTGACGAGAACTACGGTATCGGCCTCAAGAAGGGCGACACCGAGCTCCAGAGCAAGATCAACGACGCGCTGCAGAAGATGATCGACGACGGTTCCTGGGACAAGTTCGTCGAGGCCAACTTCGGCCCGGCCAACTACGAGAACGAGCCCGCCCCGGAGATCACCGAGAAGGGCTGAGCGCGCTCGCTGACAGCGCCACACAGGCCCGGTGGTGGGGGGGGGGGGGGGGGGGGGGGGGGGGGGGGGG
>NZ_BAAHCA010000228.1:0-1855 GCF_054776295.1 Streptomyces sparsus | reverse complement strand
CCGCCCTACGGGGCGGCACACCGCGTCATTCACCCAAACGGAAGCACGGAAGATCGTGTTCGACTTTCTTGAGGGCTACGACCTGCTCGGGGCTTTCTGGATGACGGTGAAACTCGCCGTCCTCTCGGGCATCGGTGCCCTGCTCTGGGGCACCGTGCTGGCCGGTATGCGGGTCAGCCCCGTTCCCCTGATGCGGGCCTTCGGTACCGCCTACGTGAACGTGGTACGGAACACCCCGCTCACCATCATCATTCTCTTCACCTCGCTGGGGCTCGCCCAGACCCTGCGCATCTACCTGGGCGCGGAAGGTGACTTCGACAGCCAGAACTTCCGGCTCGCCGTGCTCGGGCTGGCGGCCTACACCGCCGCGTTCGTCTGCGAGGCGATCCGGTCCGGCATCAACACGGTGCCGCTCGGCCAGGCCGAGGCGGCCCGCGCGCTCGGTCTCACCTTCACTCAGGTGCTGACCCAGATCATCCTGCCCCAAGCGTTCCGCTCGGTGGTGGCCCCGCTGGCCAACGTGCTGATCGCGCTGATCAAGAACACCACGGTCGCGGCGGCGATCGGGGTGGCCGAGGCGGCTTACCTGATGAAGGAGATGATTGAGAACGAGGCGGAAACACTGCTCATCGGGGCGGTCGTCGCGGTCGGATTCATCCTGCTGACGCTGCCCACGGGCCTGATGCTCGGCCGGGTCAGCACACGAGTGGCGGTGAAGCGATGAACTCCGTCCTGTACGACGCCCCCGGCCCCAAGGCCAAGGCCCGCAACCTGATCTACACCGTGGTGTTCCTGGTCGTCCTGGCGGCCGTGGTCTGGTGGGTGCTCGACACCCTGGCCAAGGCGGGACAGCTCGAATGGGACAAGTGGAGCCCGTTCTTCACCGACTCCCGCTCCTGGACGACGTTCCTGCTGCCCGCGCTGGGCAACACGCTGAAGGCGGCGGCGCTGGCCATGGTGATCGCCCTGCCGCTGGGTGCCGTCCTCGGCATCGCGCGCCTCTCCGACCACGTGTGGGTGCGGGGTGCGGCGGGAACCGTGGTGGAGTTCTTCCGGGCCATCCCGGTGCTGGTCCTGATGCTGTTCGCCAACGTGCTGTACGCGCGGTTCACCGACGTCAGCTCCGAGGTGCGCCCGCTGTACGCGGTCGTCACCGGGCTGGTTCTCTACAACGCCTCGGTGCTCGCCGAGGTCGTACGGTCGGGCATTCTCTCGCTGCCCCGCGGGCAGACCGAGGCGTCGAAGGCGATCGGCCTGCGCAAGGGCCAGACGATGAGCAACGTCCTGCTGCCGCAGGCGGTCACGGTGATGCTGCCGGCGATCGTCAGCCAGCTGGTGGTCATCGTCAAGGACACCGCGCTGGGCGGCGCGCTGCTCGGCTTCCCCGAACTGCTCGCCTCGGTACGCCAGCTGACCGCCAACTACGCCAACACCATCGCCAGCTTCGTGGTCGTCGCGCTGATCTTCATCGTCGTGAACTTCGCGCTCACCACGTTCGCCGGCTGGCTGGAGCAGCGGCTGCGCCGCGGCAAGCGCACCTCCGGCGGGCCGCTGACCCGCAGCGACCTCGGTCGGCTGGACGAGCCGGGGCCGAAGAAGCCGACCACGGACATGGACTCCGGGAGAGCCATGTGACGCGGCTCGGCGCCCGCTGAGCCCACCACTGCCCGTTCAACCGTCACTTGACGGTTGAACGGGCAGTATGTTGCATACCTTCTGTGATCACGCACCACACCGGGCCTCCGGCGTCGACTCGCCCCTCGCACACCGCACGACCCGGCCGCGCGGTCGGCCCGCGCCGGGCAGTCGGCGGAGGCGTCGTGCCGTGGACCCGGTGATCGTGGTCGGCGCCGGA
>NZ_BAAHCA010000227.1:0-6104 GCF_054776295.1 Streptomyces sparsus | reverse complement strand
GGGCCGCCAACGCCTACGAGGACCACCTGGGTGCCGCCACCGGGCGGGCCGGGCCGGTGGACGGCTCGCTGCGGGCCCTGGAGCAGCTGAGACTGGCCACCGCCCGGGACCTGGACCCCCGAGTGGTGGAGGCGCTGGCCGGTGTCGTCTCGCGCGGTACGGCGCGCTGACGCAAGCTGGGCGTCGGGACCGGGAACATGTCCGGGATCCGTCCGGCGCACGGGTAATGAGCAGGCCCCCGAGCGGGCATGGTTGGATGCGAGGAGAGGGACCGTTGACGGGCCCGCTATCGGGCGCCACCTCCAACAGGCGGGAATCAGGCGGGATCATCGTGAGGATCTTCGGCAGGGCACGGCACCGGCCGTCAACCGACTGGCGGCTGGCGACCGACCGGGCGTTCACGCTCATCGGGGACGGCCGATACGAGGACGCGGGCGCGTTGCTGACCCGTGCCGCCGACCTGGAACCGTGGCTCTCGGAGTCGTGGTTCAACCTGGCACTGCTCCACAAGTTCCGGCACGACTGGGAGCAGGCCAGAACGGCCGGGCTGCGCGCCGTGGCACTGCTGGACCGGGCGGTCGGCGCCCCCGACTGGTGGAACGTCGGCATCGCCGCGACGGCGCTCCAGGACTGGCCGCTGGCCCGTCGCGCCTGGCAGGCGTACGGGCTCCGGGTCCCGGCCACGCCGGGTGACACCGCCGGTACCTCCGAGCCGCGCGGCATGGAGCTGGGCGGCGCCGCCGTACGGCTGTCCCCCGAGGGGGAGGCCGAGGTCGTCTGGGGCCGCCGGCTCGACCCGGCCCGCATCGAGATCCAGTCCATCCCGCTGCCCTCGTCCGGCCGGCGCTGGGGTGAGGTGGTGCTGCACGACGGTGTGCCGCACGGCGAGCGCACGCTCACCGCGGGCGGCACGCTCGCGGCGTTCCCCGTCTTCGACGAGATAGAACTCTGGGCGCCCTCACCGGTGCCCACCTGGGTGGTGCTGCTGGAAGCGGCCACCGAGGACGACCGGGACGCCCTGGAGCAGCTCGCGGCGGACGCCGGTTACGCCGCCGAGGACTGGTCGTCCTCGGTGCGCCTGCTGTGCAGGTCCTGCTCGGAGTCCCGGATGCCCAGCGACGAGGGCGACGGGACGGTACGCCAGGACCCGCACGACCACAGCGCTCCCGGACAGCCCGGCCCGTTGGGGCACATGAGCCCGGGCGGCCCCGGGCAGGAGTGGGTGCCGGAGCGCGAGTGCGGGCTGGCCGCGCCGGCCGGGCTGGTGAGGGGCCTGCTGGACGGCTGGGTCGCGGACAGCCCGGACACCCGCGAGTGGCGGGATCTCGAAGAAGTCTGCTGAGACGGGTGCGCGCGCCACGTACCCTGTAGGGCGACCCCGCGGTACGCGTGGGCCGGCAGCGAGGAAGGCAAACGGCGGCATGGCGCAGCAGCAGGAGACCCGGTCGGAGCCGGTCGACGAGTTCGTCGACGACACCGTGGACTGCGAGGAGCGGGAAGAGGCGTACCGCGCTCGCGGCACCGCCCGGCCGATCACCGTCGTCGGCAACCCGGTGCTGCACCGGGAGTGCCGGGACGTCACCGCCTTCGACGACGAACTGGCCGGCCTGATCGACGACATGTTCGCCTCCCAGCGGGCCGCCGAGGGTGTGGGGCTGGCCGCCAACCAGATCGGTGTGGACCGCAAGGTCTTCGTCTACGACTGCCCGGACGACGACGGGGTGCGCCACGTGGGCGTGGTGGTGAACCCGGTGCTGGAGGAGCTGCCCGCCGAGCTGCGCGCGCTCGACGACAGCAACGAGGGCTGCCTCTCCGTGCCCGGCGCCTACGCCTCGCTGGCCCGCCCGGACTACGCGGTGGTCCACGGCCAGGACGCCCAGGGCGAGCCGATCTCCGTGCGCGGCACCGGGTACTTCGCCCGCTGCCTCCAGCACGAGACGGACCACCTGTACGGCCGGCTCTACATCGACCGGCTCTCCAAGCGGGAACGCAAGGACGCCCTGCGTCAGATGGAGGAGGGCACCCCGCGCTACGAGACGGTGCCGAACGACTGACGTCGACCTCCCCGGCGGCGCTGCCGGGGAGCGCTGCCACGGCTTTTCGTGACCGGACCACCGGGCCGGCCCGCATCGGGTCGGCCCGGTGTGCGCGGCGTTCGCGAGCGTGCCCGCGGGCTCAGAACTCGTCGTCGAAGGAGACCGAGCCCTCCACCGCCACCTGGTAGGCGGAGGCGCGGCGTTCGAAGAAGTTCGTCAGCTCCTGGACGTCCTGCAACTCCATGAAGGAGAACGGGTTCTGCGAGCCGAACACCGGTTCCAGGCCCAGCCGTTCAAGCCGCTGGTCGGCGACGCACTCCAGGTAGGCGCGCATCGACCCGGTGTTCATGCCGGCCAGGCCGTCCCCGCACAGGTCGCGGGCGAACTGGAGCTCGGCGTCGACGGCCTCCCGCAGCATCGCCACCACCTGCCCGCGCAGTTCCTCGTCGAACAGCTCGGGTTCCTCGGCGCGCACGGTGTCCACCACGTGGAAGGCGAAGTCCATGTGGCAGCTCTCGTCACGGAAGACCCAGTTGGTGCCGGTGGCCAGTCCGTGCAGCAGACCGCGGGAGCGGAACCAGTAGACGTAGGCGAACGCGCCGTAGAAGAACAGCCCCTCGATGCAGGCGGCGAAGCAGATCAGGTTCAGCAGGAACCGCCGCCGGTCGGACGCCGTCTCCAGCCGGTCGATGTCCTCCACCGAGTCCATCCAGCGGAAGCAGAACTGTGCCTTCTCGCGGATCGACGGGATCCGCTCCACCGCCGCGAACGCCTCGGCCCGCTCGTCCGGGTCGGGCAGGTAGGTGTCCAGCAGGGTCAGGTAGAACTGGACGTGCACGGCCTCCTCGTAGAGCTGCCGGGACAGGTACAGCCGGGCCTCGGGCGAGTTGATGTGCTTGTACAGGGTGAGCACGAGGTTGTTGGCGACGATGGAGTCCCCCGTGGCGAAGAACGCCACCAGGCGGCCGATCATGTGCTGCTCGCCGGGGGACAGCTTCGCCAGGTCGGACACGTCGGAGTGCAGGTCCACCTCCTCGACCGTCCAGGTGTTCCTGATGGCGTCCCGGTAACGCTCGTAGAAGTCCGGGTAGCGCATCGGGCGCAGCGTCAGTTCGAAGCCCGGGTCGAGCAGGTTCCGCACCGCCGGGTCCGGGCGGTGGGTGGGGTCCTGTCCGGTGGGCCGGGTGCCGGCGGTCGTCACTGGCAGGCCTCGCAGGTCTCGGGGTTCTCCAGGGAGCAGACCTCGGCCTGCGCGGTGGTCGGGTCGGACGGCTCCTGCTGGGCCGGGACGGCGGAGCCGCGCGCGGACCGGGCGATGCGGGTGGCGGGGCGGGAACGCAGGTAGTAGGTCGTCTTGAGGCCGCGTTTCCACGCGTAGGCGTACATCGAGCTGAGCTTGCCGATGGTCGGAGCGGCCAGGAACAGGTTGAGCGACTGGCTCTGGTCGAGGAACGGGGTGCGGGCCGCGGCCATGTCGATCAGCGCGCGCTGCGGCAGCTCCCAGGCGGTGCGGTACAGCGTCCGCAGCTCCGGCGGCACACCGGGCAGGTCCTGGACCGAGCCGTTCGCCTCCCGCAGCAGTTCCCTGGTCTGCTCGTGCCACAGGCCCAGGCGCTTGAGGTCGGCCACCAGGTATGCGTTGACCTGGACGAACTCGCCGCTGAGCGTCTCCCGCTTGAAGAGGTTGGACACCTGCGGCTCGATGCACTCGTAGACGCCGGCGAGGGAGGCGATGGTGGCGGTCGGGGCGATCGCCAGCAGCAGCGAGTTGCGCATGCCCTGCCGGGCGACGCGGTCCCGCAGCGCCGCCCAGCGTTCCGGCCAGGTCTGCTCGGCGTCGGGGTAGTGGTCCGGGTGCAGCACCCCGCGGGCGGTGCGGGTGGACTCCCAGGCAGGGTGCGGGCCGTGCCGTTCGGCGAGGTCCGCGGACGTCTCGTAGGCGGCCAGCATGACGCGTTCGGAGATGCGGGTGGAGAGCCGCCGGGCCTCCGGCGAGTCGAAGGGCAGCCGCAGCCGGAAGAAGACGTCCTGGAGTCCCATCAGTCCCAGTCCGACCGGGCGCCAGCGCCGGTTGGAGCGGGCGGCCTCCGGAGTCGGGTAGTGGTTGACGTCCACGACCCGGTCGAGGAACGTGACCGCGGTGCGGACCGTGCGGTCCAGCCGCTCCCAGTCCACGCCGACCGGCTCGGCCCCGGGCTGACCAGCAGCGGCCTGGTCGTCGCCGGCCGGCGCGCCGCCGGTGCCGTCGCCGGTCAGGTGCGCTGCCAGGTTGATCGAGCCGAGGTTGCACACGGCCGTCTCGTTGTCGTCGGTGACCTCGATGATCTCGGTGCACAGGTTCGAGGAGTGCACTGTCCGGCCGGGTTCGGCGGTCTGGTTCGCGGTGCGGTTGGCGGCGTCCTTGAACGTCATCCAGCCGTTGCCGGTCTGCGCCAGGGTGCGCATCATGCGGGCGTAGAGCTGGCGGGCGGGCAGGGTTCTGACGGCCAGACCCGCGGCCTCCGCCGCCCGGTAGGCGCGGTCGAACTCGGCCCCCCACAGGTCGACGAACTCCGGGACGTCCGAGGGGGAGAACAGCGACCAGTCGGCGTCGGCCTCCACCCGGCGCATGAACTCGTCCGGGATCCAGTGGGCCAGGTTCAGGTTGTGCGTGCGCCGGGCCTCCTCTCCGGTGTTGTCGCGCAGTTCCAGGAACTCCTCGAGGTCGGCGTGCCAGGTCTCCAGGTAGACGCAGGCGGCTCCCTTGCGGCGGCCTCCCTGGTTGACGGCGGCCACCGAGGAGTCGAGCGTGCGCAGGAACGGCACGATGCCCCCGGAGTGGCCGTTGGTGCCGCGGATGAGGGAGCCCCGGGCCCGGATGCGGGAGTAGGACAGGCCGATGCCGCCGGCGTGCTTCGACAGCCGGGCCACCTGGTGGTAGCGCTCGTACACGGAGTCCAGGTCGTCCCTGGGGGAGTCCAGCAGGTAGCAGGACGACATCTGCGGGTGGCGGGTGGCGGAGTTGAACAGGGTGGGGGAGGACGGCAGGTAGGCCAGTGAACCGGTCAGCCGGTACAGCTCGGCGACCTCCGCGAGCGCCTCGGCGCCGTCGTCGGCGGCGAGACCGCAGGCCACCCGCAGCAGGAAGTGCTGGGGCGTCTCGATGACGTGGCGGGTCCGCGGGTGCCGCAGCAGGTAGCGGGTGTACAGCGTGCGCAGACCGAAGTAGCCGAAGCGGTCGTCGGCGCCGTCGGCCAGGGACCGTTCCACCAGGTCGTCCAGTGCCCTGGCGTGTGTGGTGACGAAGTGCGCGGTGCCGTCGGCGATCAGGCCCTCCCGGTGGCCGACGGCGATCGAGGCGGAGAACGAGGTGGCGCCCTGCCCGGCGGCCTCGTCGCGGACGGCCCGCGTCAGCAGGCGCGCGGCCAGCCGGGAGTACTCCGGTTCGTCACCGATGAGGCCGGCCGCGGCCTCCGCCGCCAGCGACCTCAACTCCGCCTCGTCGGAACCGGCGTGCCGGCCGCGCAACGCGGCCTCGGCCACCCGGGCGGGGTCGGTCGCGGGAAGGTCGGAGCTGAGGTGGGTCAGGGTGCGCAGCAGCACCGCGGACGCGGACTCCGGGGGTGCGATGGTCACAGGACGTGCTCTCCCTCGCTGGGCGGACGGCCCGCGGGGGTGGTGTGAGGGGCGCGCGGGGGCAGCCGCCGTCGGACGGGGTGCCTCGCGGCGTCCTTCGGCCCATCCCTCGGGGCCCGGACGTGTACGGGCCGTCGGCAGGTACTCGGACTCGCGCAGGCCGTGGGGCCCGTGCACACCGTTGCGGGACAGTCCCGGACTCACACCGGGTTCCCCTGCGTCGACAGCGAGAGTGAGCATACATCTTGTGGTGGCTGCGTATCCCAACCCCACATGTTGTGTCTGGGTGGTGTGTCCTGAGTGGTGTCTCAGGGGCGTCGAAGCGGAACGGGCCGTCCCCCGCGGTGTGCGGGGGGACGGCCCGTGGGTGGCCGCGGTGACGGCTCAGCAGCAGCGGAAGCCCTCGCGGGGGTCGCTGCCGCGGGCGTCGGCGCGCCGCCGCTCGAACGTGCC
>NZ_BAAHCA010000226.1:0-6109 GCF_054776295.1 Streptomyces sparsus | reverse complement strand
CTCTGGGTTATGAGCCCAGCGAGCTACCGAGCTGCTCCACCCCGCGCCGTTGCGTGGCCAACACTAACACGGCGCGGGATGTCAGCCGCGCACGCTCCGCACAGTCGTGCGAACCGTGCTACTGCGCGTCCTCGGCCTCCCTGAGCGCGTCCTGCAGGTCCTTCTGGGCCCTGCCGTACGCCTCCCAGTCGCCGTCCTGGAGAGCCTCCTGGCCCCTCTCGTAGGCGTCCTGAGCGTCGTTCAGCGCCTCGGAGAGAGTGGGTGCGTCCTCGGGCGGATCGGTGCCCTCGTCCTCACCCGGGGGTGTCTCCTGGTTCTCCTCCGGCGGCGGCTCGTCCTCGTTCTCGGACCCGCCGTCCACGTTGAAGACCTTGTCCAGCGCCTCGTCGAGGGTGTTCTCGAACGCGAGCCGCTCGCCGTACGTCACCAGCACCTTCCGCATACGCGGGTAGTTGGTGCCCGCGCCGCGGACGTAGACCGGTTCGACGTAGAGCAGTCCGCCCTCGAGCGGCACCGTCAGGAGGTTGCCGTACTCGACCTCGGAGTCACCGCGCTTCAGCAGGTTGATCGACTCCGCGATGGTGGGATCGGAGTTGAACTTGCTCTGCACCTGCTGTGGACCGGCCACCGTGGTGTTGGCCGGCAGCTTCAGGATCCTGATCTTGCCGTACTCGTCACTCCTGGCATCAGCGTCGATGGCCATGAAGGCGCCGAGCGTCTCCCGTCGGTTCGGGTTGAAGGTGGTCGTCAGGGAGAACGTCTGCGCTTCCTGGTCGGGCATCTTCATGCTCAGGTAGTACGGCGGGACCGGCGTGCCCTTGTGCGTCGGGTCGTCCGGGATCTGCCACCGCTCACTGCCGCTGTAGAACTGGCCGGCGCTCGTCACGTGGTAGCGCTGGAGCAGCTCACGCTGCACCTTGAAGAGGTCCTGCGGGTACCGCAGGTGGTTCATCAGGTCGTCGCTGATCTCACCCTTCGGCTCCACCGTGTCCGGGAAGGCCTTCATCCAGGTCTTCAGCACCGGGTCCTTGGTGTCCCACTCGTACAGCTTCACGTCACCGGTGTACGCGTTGACCGTCGCCTTGACCGAGTTGCGGATGTAGTTCACCCGGTCCTGCTGGGCGATCACCGCCCGCTGCCCGTCGGTCAGCGAGTCCTGCGTGGTGTCCCCCAGCGTGGTGCGGGAGGAGTACGGATAGCCGTTGGAGGTGGTGTAGGCGTCGACGATCCACTCGACCTTGCCGTCCACGATCGCCGGATACGGGTCACCGTCGATGGTCAGCCAGGGGGCGACCGCCTCGACCCGCTCCTTGGGCGTGCGGTTGTACAGGACCCGCGAACCGTCCCCGATGGCACCCGAGTACATGATCTGGGGCTCACCGAAGGTCAGCGCGTACGCGGCCCGGTTGATCGGGCCGGAGAGGTCCACCCCGCTCTTGCCGGTGTAGGTGTACGTCTTCTCACCCTCGTCGTCGGCGTAGTCCAGCTCCTGCTGGGGGCCGCCGACGATGGAGTACTGGGTGGTCTGCTCACCGTAGTAGATCCGCGGCTGGTACTTGCCCGCGAGCTGGTACTCCGGCGGCAGGTTCTTCTCGGTGAAGACCGGGGTGCCGTCGTTGTCGATCTCGGTGCCCGCACCGGCGACCAGGCCGAAGCCGTGCGTGTACTTGAAGTGGTCGTTGATCCAGTTCCGCTCGGGAATGCCGTCGATGTTGATCTCACGCAGACCGACGACGGTGTCCTGCTCGTTGCCCTCGTCGTCCTGGTAGCGGTCGACGTCGAGGGTGTCGGGGAACGTGTAGTACCCGCGGACCTGCTGGAGCTGGCGGAACGTCGGCGAGACCACGTTCGGGTCGAGCAGGCGGATGCTGGCGGTGCTGTCAGCCGCCTCACGGAGCTTGTCGTTCTGCGCGTCCGTGTCCGGTGTGACGCCCGTGTAGTCCCGGACGTCGGCGTCGGCGATGCCGTACGCCTCCCGCGTCGCCTCTATGTTCTTCTCGATGTACGGCGTTTCCTTGGCCTGCTCGTTCGGCTGGACCTGGAACTTCTGCACGATCGCCGGGTACAGGCCGCCGATCAGCACGGCCGACAGCACCATGAGGCCGAAGCCGATCATCGGCAGCTGCCAGGTGCGCCGCCACAGGGTGGCGAAGAACAGCAGGGCGCAGATGGCGGCGATGAAGAACAGGATCGTCTTCGCCGGCAGGTACGCGTTGGCGTCGGTGAACCGCAGCCCCGTCCAGTCGCTGGTGCCGCGGATCTCGCTGGACTTCACCGCCAGGCCGTACCGGTCGAGCCAGTAGGCGACGGCCTTGAGCGCCACGAAGATGCCCAGCAGCACCGAGAGGTGGCCGGTGGCCTGGGACGTCGCCCGGGCACCGGGCGTGGTGACGCGCAGCCCGCCGTACAGGTAGTGGACGAGGGCGGCGGCCAGCAGCGAGAGCACCGCGGCGGCGAAGCCGAAGCCCAGCAGGAACCGGTAGAAGGGCAGGTCGAAGGCGAAGAACGAGATGTCCTTGCCGAACTGCGCGTCCGTGTTGCCGAACGGCGTGCCGTTCACCCACATCAGCCAGGTACGCCACTGGCCGGCCGCGGAGGCGCCGGAGATGAGCCCCACCAGCGCGGTGACGGCGAGCAGCACCCACTTCTTGTAGGGCGCGATCCCCATCCGGTAGCGGTCCAGGCTCTGCTGCTCGAGCGACATCGCGCTCAGCGGCGGCCGCAACCGGTGGGCGAGCCAGATATTGACACCGACGGCGACTGCCATCAGCAGGCCGAAGACGGCGAACAGCCCGATCTTCGTCCAGAGGGTGGTGGTGAACACGGTCGTGTACTGGACGGACCGGTACCAGAGCCAGTCGGTCCAGAAGCCGGCGAACATGACAAACAGCATGGCCAGCACCGCCAGTACGCCTGCCGTGATCAGCAGGGTCTTGGCGCGCCTGGAGGGCTGGCCGACTCTGATCCGTGGTCCGGAGGGACCTCCTGAGCCCCTGTCCGGCATCTGGAAAGCCAAGGTGCGCACCTCGAAGATCGCAATGGATGAAGCTGGCCCCGCATAGTAGGGCTCACCCAGTCAACTTACTCAAGCTTTACTCAGTTCCCGTTTCCGGGGTCACGGAAGGCACGATATGGGCATGAGTGAAACTTCCCTTGACGAAACCGCCGGCAGCGGCGACTCCCACCCCGGCTCCGCGTCCGGCGGTACCCCGCTGGCGGCCAACCCCCTCACCCGGGCCGTTCTGGAGATCGACGAGTACACCGCCGGGCTCGGCTGGGACCAGCCCGCCCGGCTGTTCGCCCTGGTCGACACCGCGCGGCTGCGCTCGGAGGAGCCCGCGCTCGCCGGTCAGCTCGGGCTCGACGGCGGAGCCGAGGACGGGCCGGCGCCCGCGGCCCTCACACCCGTCGAGCAGGACGAGCTGCCCGACGGGCTGCCCCTGGACGAGTTCCTGGGCACCATCGCCTGGCCGGACGCGGTGACCGGCTGCGCCATGACGGTGGAGCGGCTGATGCTTCCGCCGACCGCCGAGGGCGACGCGCCGGACGACCTCGACGACGAGCAGCTGGCCCGCTGGGTGGCCGAGCACCCGCAGCGCCAGGAGGTGCGCATGACGGTGGCCGTGATGCGGGACGGCACGCGCGAGTCGGCCATCCGACTGCGCGACAAGGACACCGCGACGGAGGTCCTGACCGGCGCCGACCTGGTGCCCGGCCTGGCGGACGCGCTCACCGCGACCTTCGAGGGCTGACCGTCCCCGCGGCGGCCCCGCGGCGCCGGCAGCGTCCCCGCCGTGGCTGATCACCCACGGCGGGGACGGGCGCACGGGTGCGGGCGGTGTGCGGGACGCGGGTGCGGGGTGTCGGGTGTGGCTGGTGTGCGGCGTGCGGGTGTCGGGTCAGCTCTCGCACCGCGGCAGGGCGTCGGTGCGGTCCTCGCGGATCTGCTCCAGCGCGTCGACGGCGTCGTCCATGGTGCCGACCTTGACGAGGGTGAGGCCGTCCGGCTTGTCCTGCGCCGCGACCGGGCAGTTGGCCTCGGGGGTCAGGAAGTACGAGGCGCCCGCCGAGCGGGCCGCCCGGGTCTTCATGGTGACGCCGCCGATCGGGCCGACGTTGCCCTCACCGTCGATGGTCCCGGTGCCGGCGACGAAGGACCCGCCGGTCAGGTCCGTCTTGGACAGCTTGTCCACGATGCCGAGCGCGAACATCAGCCCGGCGCTCGGCCCGCCGACGTCGGCGAGCTCGATCTCGATGTCGATGGGGAAGGTGTGCGCCGTTCCCGCCTGGATGCCGACGATCGCCCGCTGGTCGTCCTCTGCTGCCGCGGTGGTGAGCGTCACCCGCCGGGTGTCGCCCTCAGCCGGGTCGTCACCGGCCTTCTCGGCCGCCTCGGCGGTCTTCACCGGGACCACGGTGAAGACGACGTCCTCACCGGGTTCGTGCTCGGTGACCAGCTCCGCCACGTCGCCGGGGCCCCGCACCGGCTCGCCGTCCACAGCCTTGATCACGTCACCGGCCCGAAGGTTGCCCTGCGCCGGGCTGCTCTTGACGACGGCGGCGACCACCGTCCGGGTGGGCACCTCCACCCCCAGTTCCCTCAACGCCGCGACCTTCGCGCTCTCCTGCGACTGGGAGAACTCCTCGGCGTTCTCCTCCTCGGCCTCCTCGGCCGTCTTGCCGTCCGGGTAGAGCGTCTCGCGGGGCACGACCGCCGCGTCGTCCTGCAACCAGCCGTACAGCGCCTCGACCAGGCCCATCCGGTAGTCGGCGCTGGTGACCCGGACCGTCGTCATGTTCAGGTGGCCCGACGTGCGGTACGTCTTCTCGTCCTTGATGTTGAGCACCGGCTCACCGCTGTGCTCCCCGAGCGTGTTCACCGTCGGTCCGGGGGAGAGCTCCGCGTACGGAACACGTACCAGGACCAGTGCGCAGAGCATGCCTATCAGCAGCAGGGTGGAGGCGAGGAGAGTCGCGTGTCGGCGTGACATGCGACGACAGTACGGGACGGACCGGTCAGTCGGCTGTTCGGGACGGTCCGTCCGTGGCTATCCCCGCCATCCGCCGCCCGGGCCGGTCCTGCGAGCGGTCCATGGCCGTGCGAAAGGCCTCGTACCCGGCGACCCCCGCGGCGTCGCCCGCGGTGCCGTCGAGTATCTGCCGGGTGGCCCACGACGCCCATATCACCGCGGATATGCCGGCGGTGAGCGGTATCAGCAGCCAGACCAGCGAAGCCATGAGCACCTCCCACTCCCCCGCCCGCACCGTGGGCCGGACGGGAGTCCGTCGTCGGAATGCCAACGGTCCGGCCGGTGGGCGGGTTCCGCAACCGGACGCGATCCGGCCATCGGGCCGCACCCGTCCGGCCGCCCGGACACCGCAGGTGGGGAGGGCTCCACGGGTCCGGGGGACGTTCCCCGCCCCTCACTCGTTCGGCCGAGATCCCACCCTCGGCCGGGGCCGGTCAAAGGGCCCGCGCGAGCAGGTCCGGGCGGCGTGCGGGAGGTGGGGCGGGTAGTGGGGCGGCGGCGCTCAGCAGGCGCCGACCCACTCCTCGGTACCGTCGGCGAAGGTCTGGTGCTTCCAGAGCGGGACCTCGTGCTTGAGGTCGTCGATCAGCCGGCGGCACGCCTCGAAGGCCTCACCGCGGTGCGGGCAGGAGACCGCCACGATCACCGCCGCGTCACCGACGGCCAGGTCACCCACCCGGTGCACGGCGGCGAGTGCCCGCACGGGGAAGTCGGCGGCGACCTTCTCGGCGACCCGGCGCAGCTCCGCCTCCGCCGTCGGATGGGCGGAGTAGCCGAGCGCGGTGACGTCGGCGCCGCCGTCGTGGCTGCGCACCGTGCCGACGAACAGCGCCGTCCCGCCCGCGGCGTCGTCACCCACCGCCCGGTGCACCTCGTCGAGGGAGAGCGGCACGTCGCGGATCGCCAGCAGCCGGATCGGGTCGGCGGCGGCTCGCTCACCGGGGTGGTCGTACGTCTGGGACATGCGCCTCATGCTGCCGTACGGGACCGGATTTCGGAACCGCCGCCCACGCCGTGGACCACGCCGGGCGCCGCTGTCCGTCCGGGCCCGGCAGCGGACTCGGGCGGCCGGGGCGGCA
>NZ_BAAHCA010000225.1:0-6167 GCF_054776295.1 Streptomyces sparsus | reverse complement strand
TGGGCGGCCCGGTGCGGGCCGCCGGCGTGCCCGGTCGCCGTCGGATCAGGTGGGGTCGCCGGGATCTCGCCGGAACTTCTTCTGTCAGAAGCGTTGACGAAACATTCGGCGCGCCTCTAGCTTCATCGCGTCGTACTTCGTACGTCATATATGAGACGCGATACGCGAGATGCGAGAGCCTTTCACCCATGACCTTTGCGCCTTCCCCGATCCCGTCCCGGACCCAGTACGTGCTGGAGGCCATCAAGCACGCGATCCTCACGGCGCAGCTTCGACCAGGGCAGGCGCTCGTGGAGACCGAACTCGCCGCACAGTTCGGGGTGTCGAAGACCCCCGTCCGTGAGGCGCTGAAAACCCTCGCCGGCAGCGGCCTCGTGGTGATGAGCCAGTACAAGGGCGCCTTCGTCCGACTGGTCGACGCGTCCATGGCGCGCGAGGTCTACGACGTACGGCTGATGCTCGAACCGGAGGCGCTGCGGCGTTCCATCACCCGCAGGGCATCGCTCGACGCCGCCCAGGAGGCCCTGGAACGGGCCGACTCGGCGGACGACAAGGCAGACCGGTCGCTGGCCAACCGGGAGTTCCACCGAGCGCTGTACCTGCCCTGCGGCAACCCGCTGCTGGCGCGCATGCTCGACGAACTCCGCGACCAGGCGGCCCTGGTCTCCACCGTGGCCTGGGCCTCCGTTCCGACCTGGGAACGGGAGGCGGCCGAGCACCGGGAGATCCTGCGGCTGGCGCTGGCCGGGGACGCCGCAGCGGCGGCCGGGGCCCTGCACCACCACATCGCGTCGTTCGTCCACCGTGCCTTCCCCGACAACGAAGACGGGGGTGGCGCGGCATGAACGGCCGGTACACCGACGAAAGGCCAGTCCGAATGGACCTCTCACCGCTGAAGGCGGCACTCGCAGACGTCGTCGCGATCCCGGTGACCCCCTTCGCCCCCGACGGCGGCATCGACACCGCGGCGCACCGTGCCCTGCTGCGCCGGATGCTCGACGGCGGCGTGCGGGTGCTCACCCCCAACGGCAACACCGGGGAGTTCTACGCGCTCTCCCCGCAGGAGCGCCGCACCGTCACCGAGCTGACCGTCGAGGAGGCGCGCGGCCGGGCGTCGGTCCTGGTGGGCGTGGGGCACGACGTGCCGACCGCCGTGGCGGCCGCCGAGCACGCCCGGGAGATCGGCGCCGCCATGGTGATGGTTCACCAGCCGGTGCACCCTTACGTGTCGCAGGACGGGTGGATCGACTACCACCGGGCCGTCGCCGAGGCGGTGCCCGAGCTGGGCGTGGTGCCCTACATCCGCAACCCGCTGCTCGGCGGGGACCGCCTGGCGGCCCTCGCGGACAGCTGCCCCAATGTGATCGGCGTGAAGTACGCGGTGCCGGACGCGGCGCGCTTCGGCGCCTTCGCCCGGGACGCCGGGCTGGAACGGTTCACCTGGGTCGCGGGCCTCGCCGAGCTGTACGCGCCCTCCTACTTCGCCACCGGCGCCACCGGGTTCACCTCCGGGCTGGTCAACGTGGCGCCGGGCGTCTCGCTCTCGATGCTGGCCGCGCTGCGCGACGGCGACTACACGGCGGCGATGAAGGTGTGGGAGCAGATCCGCCGGTTCGAGGAACTGCGCGCGGACCGGCAGTCCGCCGACAACGTGACCGTGGTCAAGGAGGCCCTGGCCTCGCTGGGGCTGTGCAGCCGGGACGTGCGTCCGCCGAGCCGGGTGCTGCCGGAGGCGCAGCGCCGGGAGGTCGCCGACCAGGTGGCGGGGTGGTCCGTATGACGGCCCGCGTCACACCCGAGGAGCTGCGCAGCCACCAGTGGTACGGCACGGACGGGCTGCGGTCGTTCAGCCACCGGGCCCGCACCCGCCAGCTCGGTTACCTGCCCGAGGAGCACCTGGGCAAGCCGGTCATCGCGATCCTCAACACCTGGTCCGACATCAACCCCTGCCACACCCACCTCCGCGACCGGGCGCAGGCCGTCAAGCGCGGGGTCTGGCAGGCAGGCGGCTTCCCGCTGGAGTTCCCCGTCTCGACCCTGTCGGAGACGTTCCAGAAGCCGACACCGATGCTGTACCGCAACCTGCTGGCGATGGAGACGGAGGAGCTGCTGCGCTCCTACCCCGTCGACGGCGCGGTGCTGATGGGCGGCTGCGACAAGTCGACCCCGGCGCTGCTGATGGGCGCCGCATCGGTGGACCTGCCGACGGTGTTCGTGCCGGCCGGGCCGATGCTGCCCGGCCACTGGCGCAACGAGATCCTCGGTTCCGGTACCGACATGTGGAAGTACTGGGACGACAAGCGGGCCGGCCTCATCGGTGACTGCGAGATGAGCGAACTGGAGAGCGGACTGGCCCGCTCGCCCGGCCACTGCATGACGATGGGCACCGCCTCGACGCTGACGGCGGCGGCCGAGGTGCTGGGCGTGACGGTGCCGGGGGCCTCGTCGATCCCCGCGGTCGACTCCGGCCACGACCGGATGGCGGCGGCGTCGGGGCTGCGGATCGTCGAACTGGTCTGGCGGCAGCTGACGTTGTCGCAGCTGCTGACGGCCGACGCGTACGAGGACGCCGTGGCCACCGTGCTCGCGCTCGGCGGCTCGACGAACGCCGTGATCCACCTGATCGCGATGGCCGGCCGTTCCGGGGTGGAGCTCACCCTCGACGACTTCGACCGGATCGCCCGCACCGTTCCGGTCCTGGCCGACCTGCGGCCGGGCGGCCGGTACCTGATGGAGGACTTCCACTTCGCCGGCGGGCTGCCGGGCTTCCTGACGCGGCTGTCGGACGTGCTGCACCTGGACCGTCCCACCGTGGCGCACGACTCGCTGCGCGAGCAGTTGGCGGGCGCCCGGGTGCACAACGCCGAGGTCATCCGGGAGCGCGACAAGCCCCTGGCGGACGAGGGCGGCGTGGCGGTGCTGCGCGGCAACCTCTGCCCGGACGGCGCGGTGATCAAGCACATCGCGGCGGAGCCGGAGCTGCTGCGGCACACCGGCCCCGCGGTGGTGTTCGACGACTACCGCGACATGCAGCGCCGCATCAACGACCCGGCCCTGGCCCTCACCGCGGACCACGTGCTGGTGCTGCGCAACGCCGGCCCGAAGGGCGGCCCCGGCATGCCCGAGTACGGCATGCTCCCGATCCCCGACTACCTGCTGAAAGAAGGGGTCAGGGACATGGTGCGGCTGTCCGACGCGCGGATGAGCGGCACCAGCTACGGGGCATGCGTACTGCACATCGCCCCCGAGTCCTACGTGGGCGGCCCGCTGGCCCTGGTGGACTCCGGCGACCTGATCACCCTCGACGTGGCGGAACGCAGTCTGCACCTGCACGTCACGGACGAGGAGCTGGCCCGCCGCAGGGCCGCCTGGACACCCCCCGCAACCCGGTTCGAGCGCGGCTACGGCGCTCTCTACCACGAGCAGATCACGCAGGCCGACACCGGCTGCGACTTCGCCTTCCTCGCCCGGCGGGGCGACGTACCCGACGCCTACGCGGGCTGACGCCCACCCTCTGATCATCTTCTGCGTCCCTGGCACACCCCGCACCAGATAGAAAGCGCTTACTCCCTGCAATACCAAGCCTTACCCATACCGATCGCACGACCCCTCACCCCGCCCGATCCCAGCGTCCGACCGCACCACTCACCCACACCGACCGCTCGGCCCGCCGAGACACCGAGGGTGCCGCTGCCCACCGCACGCGGATCCACGCGTACCACCCCGGCACCACAGGAGAACGGAGACGTGTCATGGCCCAAGGCGCAGCCGTGGCCACACCGCCAAAGGCGCCCAAGCGCCGCTCGGCATCCCCCCGCCGACTGCCGTACCTGCTGATCGCTCCCGCGGGGCTGTTGATGCTCGGCTTCATCGCCTACCCGGTGATGAGCGTCTTCTACTACAGCCTCCAGGACTACAACGTCACCAAGCCCTGGCGGAACGGCTTCGCGGGCGTGGACAACTTCGTCCGGATCTTCACCGCCGACGACCAGTTCTGGTCGTCCCTCGTCTTCAGCGGCAAGTGGGTCGTCACCCAGGTCTCGCTGCAACTGCTCCTGGGGCTGGCGCTGGCGCTCATCGTCAACCAGACCTTCATCGGCCGCGGCATCGCCCGCGCGATGGTCTTCTCCCCGTGGGCCGTCTCCGGTGTGCTCACCAGCACCATCTGGATCCTGCTGTACAACTCCTCCACGGGCTTCAGCCGCTACCTGGCCGACGCGGGGCTCGGCGAGTACGGCACGTCGGTGCTCTCCGACACCGGAACCGTCTTCTGGGCGGCGGTGGTCGCCGAACTCTGGCGGGGCGTGCCCTTCTTCGCGATCCTCATCCTCGCCGACCTCCAGTCCGTGTCCAAGGAGCTGTACGAGGCGGCCTCGGTCGACGGCGCCGGGCGGATGCGCCAGTTCTTCCACATCACGCTGCCGCACCTCAGGGACGCGATCGTGCTGTCCACGCTGCTGCGGGCGGTCTGGGAGTTCAACAACGTCGACCTGCTGTACACCCTGACCGGCGGCGGACCGGCCGGCGTCACCACGACCCTTCCGCTCTACGTCGCCAACACCGGTATCGAGGGGCACGACTTCGGTTACGCCTCGGCACTCACCACCGTCGCCTTCGTGATCCTCCTCTTCTGCTCGATCCTCTATCTGCGCCTGAGCAAGTTCGGAGGCGACCACAAGTGACCGCCGCACTCGCCGTCAAGCACGGCACCGACTCCCCCGGCACGTCCCCGCAGAGCCCTCCGCCGCCCGCCGCGCCCAGGCGGCGCGGCCGGGAGCGGGCGTTCGACGAGGCGCCGCGCTGGCAGATCTACGTGCCACTCGGCATCTACCTCGTCTTCACGCTCATCCCCTTCTACTGGATGCTGCTGTTCGCCCTCCGCCCCGCGGGCTCCACCTCACTCGTGCCGTGGCCGATGACCGGCGAGCACTTCTCGAAGGTGTGGAACGAACGCAGCTTCGCGCTGTTCTTCCAGAACAGCATGCTCGTCGGCGTCTGCACCCTGTTCACCACCACGCTCGTCGCGCTCGCCGGCGGCTACGCGCTGGCCCGCTTCAACTTCCGGCTCAAGAACCCGTTCATGCTGGCGCTGCTCTGCTCGCAGTTCATCCCGGGCGCGCTGATGCTGGTGCCGCTGTTCGAGATCTTCAAGAACCTCCAGATGATCAACTCCCTGTGGAGCGTGATCATCGCCGAGACGGTCTTCCAGCTGCCCCTGTCGATCATCCTGATCAGCGGCTTCATCAAGAACGTGCCCAACACGCTGGAGGAGGCCGCCTGGGTGGACGGCTGCTCACGGTTCCGCGCCTTCTGCACGGTGGTGCTGCCGCTGCTGCGGCCCGGCCTGATCGCCGTCGGCTCCTTCGCCTTCGTGCACAGCTGGAACCACTTCCTCTTCGCCCTGATGTTCCTCAGCGAGCAGGACAAGCAGACGATCCCGGTGGGGCTGAACACGCTGATCGGCGCGGACAGCGTCGACCTGGGCGCGCTCGCCGCGGGCGGTGTCATCGCCGCGGTGCCCGTGGTGATCGTCTTCGCCTTCATCCAGAAGTGGCTGATCACCGGTTTCAGCGCCGGCGCAGTGAAGGGCTGACGGCCGTGCGGCGAACCACCACCGAACCCGGCTCCGGCCCGGACGACAAGGACCCCTCCATGGCGCACGACCCACCCATGGCCGCACGCCGGGCACCGCAGCGCGGGCACTCCGAGGCCGCCACCGTCCCCGGCGGCGGCACCGACAGGAGGACGGCATGACCGGCACCGCTCCCCTCCCCCTGGTGCTCGCCGGGGCCCGCGGCCACGGCAGCTGGCACCTGGCGAACATCCGCCGACTCCAGCAGCGGGGCGTGGTCCGGCTGGTCGGCGTCTGCGAACTGCACCCGCTGGACGAAGCGGAACTGGCCGGTCTGGACGGACCCGCGCCGCGGCAGTCCGCCGACTTCGGCGCGCTGCTGGACGAGACCGGCGCCCGCGCCGCGATCATCTGCACCCCGATCCAGACCCACACCGAACTGGCCCTGGCCGCCGCCGCGCGCGGCGTCCACCTCCTGCTGGAGAAGCCGCCCGCCGCGACCTGGGCCGACTACACCCGCATGGCCGACGCCGTGCGCGGCGCCGGCGTGGCCTGCCAGATCGGCTTCCAGTCGTTCGGTTCGCACGCCGTGCCC
>NZ_BAAHCA010000224.1:0-6171 GCF_054776295.1 Streptomyces sparsus | reverse complement strand
CCGCAACCGGGAGATGGGCCGGGCGGCCCGGCGCCGCTACGAGCGGGACTTCAGTCCGGCCGTGGGGCTGGAGCGCCTGGTGGAGGGATACCGCACCGCGCTCGCGGGACGGTCCGGCGGCGGGGACGGCCCGCCGCCGGTGGGTGACAGGAACACTGACTCGCGGCGGGGGCACCGGCGCGAGCGGGATGGGGGCAGTAGATGACACGATGCCGACTCTGCGGCTCGGCGGCGCTTGCGAGCGTCGTCGACCTGGGAGCGACGCCGCCGTGCGAGAGCTTTCTCGCCGCGGACCAACTGGACCGGCCGGAGCCCACGTTCCCGCTGCACCTGCGGGTCTGCACCGAATGCTGGCTCGCGCAGATCCCTCCGCTGATCACGCCGGAGGAGACGTTCACGCAGTACGCGTACTTCTCCTCCTACTCGACCTCCTGGGTCGAGCACGCGCGCACGTACGTCGCCGACGTCGTGGAGCGGCTGGGACTGGGTCCGGAGGAGAAGGACGCCTTCGTGGTCGAGGTCGCGAGCAACGACGGATACCTGCTCAGGCACCTGGTGGACCGCGGCATCCGCTGCCTCGGCGTCGAGCCCTCGGTGAACGTCGGCGCCACGGCGCGGGACGCGGGTGTGCCCACGCTCACGGAGTTCCTGGACCCGGCCACCGGCTCGGCCGTCCGCGCCGAGCACGGCCCGGCGGACCTGGTGGTGGCCAACAACGTGTACGCGCACATTCCCGACGTCGTCGGGTTCACGCGGGGGCTGCGCGCACTGGTCGCCGACGACGGCTGGGTCTCCGTCGAGGTGCAGCACCTGCTGAGCCTGATCGAGCAGAACCAGTACGACACGATCTACCACGAGCACTTCCAGTACTACACGGTCGCGTCCGCGACGAGAGCGCTGGCGAGCGGCGGACTCACCCTCGTGGACGTCGAGTTGCTGCCCACGCACGGCGGCTCGATCCGGCTGTGGGCCCGGCCGGCGGAGGTCGCCGGCGAGCCGGGCCGGCGGGTGGCCGACGTGCTGGACCGGGAGAAGGCCGCCGGGCTGCGGGAGCTGTCCGGGTACACCGAGTTCTCCGCCCGGGTGGCGAAGGTGCGCCGGGACCTGCTGCGGTTCCTCGTCGACGCGGCCGAGCGCGGCGAGACGGTCGTCGGCTACGGCGCCCCAGGCAAGGGCAACACCCTGCTCAACCACTGCGGCGTCCGGCCCGACCTGCTCCCGTACACGGTCGACCGCAACCCCTACAAGCACGGCAGGTTCACCCCCGGCACCCGCATCCCGATCCTGCCTCCCGAGCGGATAGCCGCCGACCAGCCGGACTACGTCCTCGTCCTCCCGTGGAACCTGCGGGCCGAGCTGGTCGAGCAGCTGTCCTTCGTGCACGCCTGGGGCGGCCGGCTGGTCTTCCCCATACCGGAACTGAGCATTGTCGAGGTCGAGCGATGAAGGTCGTACTGTTCTGCGGCGGTTACGGGCTGCGTATGCGCAACGGAGCCTCCGACGACGTGCCCAAGCCGATGGCGATGGTGGGCCCCCGGCCGCTGATCTGGCACGTCATGCGCTACTACGCGTACTTCGGGCACACGGAGTTCATCCTGTGCCTCGGGTACGGGGCGCACCACATCAAGGACTTCTTCCTCAACTACGAGGAGACGACGTCCAACGACTTCGTGCTGCGCAACGGCCGGGCCGAGCTGCTGTCCACCGACATCGCCTCCTGGTCGATCACGTTCGTGCAGACCGGTATCGAGTCACCGATCGGGGAGCGGCTGCGCCGGGTGCGGCACCACCTGGACGGGGACGAGATGTTCCTCGCCAACTACGCCGACGTGCTCACCGACGCCCCGCTGCCGGAGATGATCGACCGGTTCGCCCGGCGGGACGCCGGCGCGTCGATGCTGGTGGTACCACCGCAGTCCTCGTTCCACTGCGTGGACCTGGGTGACGACGGCCTGGTGGGCGGCATCACCGCGGTGAGCGAACTGCCGCTGTGGGAGAACGGCGGCTACTTCGTGCTGCGTCAGGAGGTCTTCGACCACATCCCGGAGAACGGCGACCTGGTCGCCGACGGGTGCGCCCAACTGGCCAAGCACGGCCGGCTGGTGGCGTACCAGCACCGCGGCTTCTGGAAACCGACCGATACCGTGAAGGAACGAGCCGCCCTGGACGACGCCTACGCCCGCGGCGACCGCCCGTGGGCCATGTGGGAGGGGGACGGCCCGAGCGTCACCGGCGGCAGGGACCTCTCCGGAGCCCGAACGTGATCCGGCTCGGGCCCGGACGCCTGGACCGGGTCGTCGCGATGGGGGCGCACTGCGACGACATCGCCATCGGTGCCGGCGGCACGCTGCTGACGCTGTGCCTCGCCCGGCCGGGCACCCGCGTCGACGCCCTGGTGCTCTCCGGTGGTGGCAGCGGGCGGGAGCAGGAGGAGCGGGCCGCGCTCGCCGCGGTCTGCCCGGGCGCCGACCTGCGGCTGACCGTGCTCAAGCTGCCCGACGGACGGCTGCCGGCGCACTGGGACGAGGCCAAGGCCGCCGTCGAGGAGCTGCGCGGGCGGACCGAACCCGACCTCGTGCTGGCGCCGCGCACCGAGGACGCGCACCAGGACCACCGCGGGCTGGCGGAGCTGGTGTCCACGGCGTTCCGCGACCACCTCGTGCTGGGCTACGAGATCGTCAAGTGGGACGGCGACCTCGGCCGTCCCACCGCCTACCAGCCGCTGCCGCCGGAGACCGCCGACCGGAAGGTGCGGCTGCTGGAGGAGCACTACCCCTCACAACGGCACCGGCCCTGGTACGACCGGGAGGCCTTTCTCGGGCTGGCCCGGATCCGCGGTATCGAATGCCACGCGCGCTATGCCGAGGCGTTCACCGTCACCAAACTCACTCTCGACCTGGGGGAATGAACCTTGCGCGTACTGCTGACCGGGCACCAGGGCTATCTGGGCACCGTGATGGCCCCCGTACTCGCGGCCGCCGGGCACGAGGTCGTCGGGTTGGACGCCGGCCTGTTCGCCGACTGCGTGCTGGGCCCGCCGCCCGCGGACCCGCCGGGGCCGCGGGTGGACCTGCGCGACGTCACGGCCGAGCACGTGGCCGGGGTGGACGCCGTGATCCACCTGGCGGCCCTGTCCAACGACCCGCTGGGGGCGCTGGCGCCGGAGCTCACCTACGACATCAACCACCACGCGTCCGTGCGGCTGGCCCGGCTGGCCCGCGACGCCGGAGCGCGGCGCTTCCTGTACGCGTCGACCTGCTCGGTCTACGGCGCCACCGGCGGGAGCGACCTGGTGGGCGAGGACGCCCCGCTGCGCCCGGTGACGCCGTACGCGGAGTCCAAGGTCCGGGTGGAGGACGACCTGCACGCGCTCGCCGACGGCGACTTCAGCCCGGTGTACCTGCGCAACGCCACCGCCTTCGGCTACTCGCCCCGGCTGCGCGCCGACATCGTGCTGAACAACCTGGTGGGCCACGCGCTGCTGTCCGGCGAGGTGCTGGTGCTCTCCGACGGCACCCCCTGGCGCCCGCTGGTGCACGCCGCGGACATCGCCCGGGCCTTCGCGGCCGCACTGGCCGCGCCGCGGGAGGCGGTGCACGACCGCGCGTTCAACATCGGCACCGAGGCCAACAACGTCACGGTCGCCGAGATCGCCGAGCAGGTCGCCGAGGCGGTCTCCGGCGCGCGGGTGGTGATCACCGGGGAGACCGGCGCCGATCCGCGCTCCTACCGGGTGGACTTCTCCCGGTTCCGTGCCGCGATCCCCGGTTTCGACTGCGAGTGGACGGTGAAGCGGGGCGCGCTCGAACTGGCCGACGCCTACCGGGAACACGGTCTGACCCGTGAGGACTTCGAGCAGCGCTTCACCCGGCTGTCCGTGCTGCGCGCGGCCAGCGACGCCGGCGCCGTCGACAGCACTCTGCGGTGGCGCCGGTGACCGCGGCCGGGGAGGAGACGGAGACCGGCGGGGAGGCCGCGGCCGGGGAGGAGATGCACGCGCTGGTGCAGCGGCTGTACCCGCTGTGCCGGAGCATCACCGGCGACGGGGTGCGCGCCACCCTGGACATCCTCGGCGAGTACGTCCCGCTGGACGTGCACGAGGTGCCGACCGGGACCCGGGTGCTCGACTGGACGGTGCCGCAGGAGTGGAACATCCGGGACGCGTACATCGCGGACACCGCCGGCAACCGGGTCGTCGACTTCGCCGCCTCCAGCCTGCACGTGCTCGGCTACAGCGTGCCGGTGTCGGCGACCATGCCGCTGTCCGAGCTGCGCGCCCACCTGCACACCCTGCCGGACCACCCGTCCTGGGTGCCGTACCGCACCAGCTACTACCAGCCGACCTGGGGGTTCTGCCTGGCCCAGGAGACCCTGGACGCGATGCCGGACGGCGACTACGAGGTGTGCGTCGACTCCACCCTCGCCGACGGTCACCTCACCTACGCCGAGCACGTCGTCCCCGGTCAGGTCACCGACGAGGTGATCGTCTCCTGCCACGTCTGCCACCCCTCGCTGGCCAACGACAACCTGGCCGGCATCGCGGTGGCGGTGTTCCTGGCCCGGGCGCTGGCGGAACGGAACCCGTACTACACGTACCGGTTCCTGTTCGCGCCCGGCACCATCGGGGCGATCACCTGGCTGGCCCGCAACGCCGAGCGCGTGGAACTGGTCAGGCACGGACTGGTGCTGGCCTGCGCCGGCGACCCGGGCCGGCTGACGTACAAGCAGAGCAGGCGCGGCGACGCGGAGATCGACCGGGTGCTGCGGCATGTGCTTCTCGCCTCCGAACGCCCGCACCACATCAAGGAGTTCACCCCGTACGGCTACGACGAGCGCCAGTTCTGCTCGCCCGGATTCGATCTCGGCGTGGGCTCGCTCAGCCGGACCCCCTACGCCGGATACCCCGAGTACCACACCTCGGCGGACAACCCGGACCTCGTCACGCCGGAGGCGATGGCCGACACTCTCGCGCTCTGCCGCGAGGCGTTCACCGTGCTGGACCGCAACCGGCGGTACGTCAACCTCAGCCCTTACGGCGAGCCGCAACTTGGCCGGCGCGGACTGTACGACTCGCTCGGCGGCCGCAGCGACGCCAAGCAGGCCCAGCTGGCCATGCTGTGGGTGCTCAGCCTCTCCGACGGTGAGCACAGCCTGCTGGACGTCGCCGAGCGGTCCGGGCTGCCGTTCGACACCGTCGCCGCCGCGGCCGACGCCCTGCACGGCGCCGGGCTGCTCAAGGCGTGACGCCGATGGCACCGGAGGAGGAGAAGGCGGCGGCAACGGCCACCCACGCCCGGCGCAGCGTCAAGCGGGCCATGGTCGGCCGGCTGTCCTGGGGGCTGGCCGACCAGGCGGCCTCCAGCATGACCAACTTCGCGGTGGGCATCTACGTCGCCCGCTCGCTCGGCCTGGCCGCGTTCGGCGTGTTCAGCCTGGCCTGGGTGACGTACGGCGTGGTGCTGAGCGTCTCCCGCGGGCTTGCCACCGACCCGCTCGTGGTGCGCTTCAGCGGCGTGCCGCACGCCTCCTGGCGGGGTGCGGTGGCCCGGTCGACGGGTACCGCGCTCGCCGTCGGTGCCGCCCTCGGCGCGGCGTGCCTGGCGGCCGGGACGGCTCTCGGCGGCAGCGTGGGGCCCGCCTTCGCCGGTCTCGGCGTCGTGCTGCCGGGACTGCTGTTGCAGGACGCCTGGCGGTACTCGTTCTTCGCCGCCGGGGCCGGGCGGAAGGCGTTCGTCAACGACCTCGTGTGGGGCGTCGCGCTGGTCCCGGCCATGGTGGTGGCCGCCCACGTCGGCAGCGTGACCGCCTTCGTGCTCGCCTGGGGCGGAGCGGCCGCGGTGGCCGCGGCCTACGGCTGCGTCCAGGCCGGCATCCGGCCCCGGCTGACCGGTGCGCGCGAGTGGGTTCACGAGCACCGCGACCTCGGCTACCGGTACCTGGTCGAGAACACCTGCGTCAGCGGCGCGAGCCAGCTGCGGGCGTACGGGCTCGGCGCGATCGTCGGAGTCAGCGCGGTGGGCGTGATCCGGGGCGCCGAACTGCTGCTCGGCCCGTTCCTCGCCGTCCTGATGGGGCTGTCGCTGGTCACCGTCGCGGAGGCGGCACGCGTGCTGCGGCGGGCCCCGCACCGGCTGGGCGCCTTCTGCCTCCTGCTGGGCGGCGCGCAGGCCG
>NZ_BAAHCA010000223.1:0-6211 GCF_054776295.1 Streptomyces sparsus | reverse complement strand
GCCGCCACGGCCCGGCACCCCCGGCCCGCCGTTCCCGCCCCCGCCGCTCGACGGGGGCGGGTCGTTCCGCCGCCTGCTTTCCGCGCGACGGCCCTCAGCTCTCGGCGGGCTCCAGCCGGAGCGAGATGGAGTTGATGCAGTACCGCTGGTCGGTGGGCGTGGGATACCCCTCACCCGTGAAGACGTGCCCCAGGTGGGAGCCGCAGCGGGCACAGCGGACCTCGGTGCGGGACATGCCCAGCGAGGTGTCCTGGAGCAGTTCCACCGCGTTGGAGTCGGCCGGGTCGAAGAACGACGGCCACCCGCAGTGCGACTCGAACTTGGTGTCGGAGCGGAACAGCTCGTTGCCGCAGGCGCGGCAGCTGTAGACGCCCTCCGTCCTGGTGTCGGTGTACTCCCCGACAAAGGCGGGCTCGGTGCCGGCCTTCCGCAGGACCCGGTACTCCTCGGCGCTCAGTTCGGCGCGCCACTGCTCGTCCGGTTTGTCGATCTCGTAGGGCATCAGTTGTCTCCGTTCGCCAGGCGGGCCAGGATTCCGGGGCCGAGCTCGGTCACGTCACCTGCTCCCATGGTGAGAACGAGATCACCGGGCCGGGTCATTCCGGCCAGCAGCTCGGGGATCTCCGCCATGGTGTGCGCGGCCCGGGTGGTGGCGCCGGCCGCCTGTGCGGCGTCGATGATGAGCGCGCTGGTCACGCCGGGGATCGGGTCCTCGCGCGCGGGGTAGATGTCCAGCACCACGGACGCGTCGGCCAGGGCCAGTGCCTGCCCCATCTCGGCGCCCAGCTCCTGGGTGCGGCTGAACAGGTGCGGCTGGAACACGACGAGGACCCGGCTGTCGCCCCGGTCGGCGACGGCGCCGCGGATGGCGGCGAGGTCGGCGGTCATCTCGGTGGGGTGGTGGGCGTAGGAGTCGATCACCTGTACGCCCGCCTCCTCGCCGATCAGCTGGAGACGGCGCTTCACCCCGGTGTAGGAGGCCAGCGCCGGGGCGAGCACCTTCGCCTCGACACCCGCGGCGGCACCGGCGGCGAGCGCGGCCACCGCGTTGTGGGCGTAGTGGGCACCGGGCACGGAGACGGTGAACGTGAGCTGCTCACCGCCGAGTTCGGCGGTGACCTCGCTGGTCAGTCCGCGCGGCGTGACGGAGAGCACCCGCACGTCGGCGTCGTCGGCCGCACCGTAGGTGACGACGGTGAGGTCCTCCCGGCCGCGCACCCGGGAGGTGAGTTCGCGGGCGCCGGCGTGGTCCGCGGAGACGACAAGCGTGCCGCCGGGGCGGACGCGGGCGACGAACGTCTCGAAGGAGGCGTGGATCTCCTCCATGGAGGCGTAGTTGGCGTGGTGGTCGAGCTCCACATTGAGGATGATCGCCACGTCGGGGGCGTAGCGGTGGAAGCTGCGGTCGCTCTCGTCGGCCTCGGCGACGAACAGCTCACCGGTGCCGTGGTGGGCGTTGGAGCCGGGCTCGTCGAGGTCTCCGCCGATCGCGTACGACGGGTCCAGGCCCAGGGTGCGCAGGCTGACGGCGAGCATGGAGGTGGTGGTGGTCTTGCCGTGCGTGCCGGCGACGGCGATCGGGCGCAGCCCGTCCATCAGCGCGGCCAGCGCGTCGGAGCGGTGCACCACGGGGATGCCGAGCCGTTCGGCGGCGGCCAGCTCGGGGTTGTCGGGGCGGATCGCGGAGGAGACCACCACGGCGGTGCTGGCCGGGTCGAGGTGGTCGGCGCGGTGGCCCAGGTGCACGGTGGCACCGAGTTCCCGTAGCGCGGCGACGGTGGCGGACTCCTTGGCGTCGCTGCCGGCGACCTCGGCACCGCGCTGGGCGAGGATCTTCGCGATGCCCGACATGCCGGCTCCGCCGATTCCGACGAAGTGCGGCTTGTCCATGCCGGGCGGGGCAGCCGGTGCCATGTGCGGGTCTCCCTCGACGTCGTCCTCGGACCGGCCACGGCTCGGCCGGGTCCGGGGACGATTCTGTCACTCCCCGCACCCGGCCCGAGCCGCACCCGGCCGTCGGGCCCGGGACGCGCCCGGCAGGAGGGCCGGGCCGCACCCGCCGCCGGGCGACCGCTCGGGGCTGCGCCGTGTCAGCGCTCTCCCTCGGGCAGGTCGACCTCGGCGGTGTCGGGCCGGTGGTCGGGCAGCGACGAGCGGGCGGACGCCTCCCGGTGCAGCCGGAGGAACTCCAGGTGCCGCTCGTACTGGTCGAGGATGTCGCCGATGAGCTGCTCCCTGCCGTAGCCCATGACGTTGTACCCCTGGCTGCCCTCGGCCAGGTGCACCTCGAAGCGCACGTAGGTGTCGTGCTGGGTGACCGAGCGGGTGGCGAAGGCGGGGGTGGCCGTCTCGATCGGCCACACCCGGTAGAGGAACTCCTCCTTGTCGCCGATGGGCACCCGCAGCTCCACGTGCGGGATGCCGACCGCCTCGTCGCGCTCCTCTGTGATCAGGGCTTCCACGCCCTGCGAGCGGAGCTCCTCGGCCACCTCCCGGAACGCTGGGCGGCAGATCTCGTCGACGAACTTGGCGCCGGCCCGCTTGCCGGGGAAGCTCATCGCCCGGGCGAGGCGCATCCGCCAGCTCGGGCCCGCCGCGGCACCGCGGTGCGTCGTCCGGCCGGACAGTGACAGCGGCAGCGAGGTGGTCAGCGCCTCCGCCCGCATGCCCTCGGTGCGCAGCGCCTTGTAGAGGCCCCACATGATCAGGAACATCACGAACGAGAACGGCAGCCCCATGACGATGGTCGCGCTGGTCAGCGCGGTCACCCCGCCGACCAGCAGCATCGCCAGCGTCAGCAGGCCCGTCGCCGACGCCCAGAAGATCCGCAGCCAGGGGGCGGCGTCGGTGACCGGGGTGGGCAGGTGGGAGCTGAGGTTGCTCATGACCAGCGCCCCGGAGTCCGCTGAGGTGACGTAGAGCAGCAGTCCGACGAAGGTGGCCAGTCCGGCGCTGAAGGTGGCTCCGGGGTACTGCTCCAGCAGCCCGTAGAAGCCCTGTTCGGGAAAGTTCATCGCGGTGTTCCCGAACTCGGTGTTGCCCTCCCGGACGATGTTCAGCGCGCTGTTGCCGAAGACGGACAGGAAGGTCAGCGTGAACAGGAACGGGATGATCAGGGTGGCGGCGACGAACTGCCGGATCGTGCGTCCCCGCGAGATCCGGGCCAGGAACAGTCCGACGAACGGCGCCCACGCGACCCACCAGGCCCAGAAGAACAGCGTCCAGGCGTTGAGCCACTCCGTCGGCTGGTCGTAGGCGAAGGTGTTGAGGGTCATCGACGGGAAGCGGCTGACGTAGTCGCCGATGTTGAGGATGAGGGTGTTGAGCAGCCGGATCGGGCTGTCGGCGAACAGCAGGTAGAGCATCAGCACGATGGCCAGCAGTACGTTGAGCTGCGACAGCCGTCGGATGCCCCGGTCGACGCCGGCGACCGCGGAGACGGTGGCCATGAGCACGGCGACGATGATCAGCCCGATCTGCGCGGGGGTGCCCTGCGGCACCCCGAAGAGCACGTCGAGCCCGTAGTTGAGCTGGACCACACCGATGCCCAGGGACACCGAGATGCCGAAGACGGTGCCGATGATGGCCGCGAGGTCGACCGTGTCGCCGATCCTGCCGTGGATGCGGCGGCCGATGAGCGGGTACAGCGCCGAGCGGATGGCCAGCGGGAGGCGGTAGCGGAAGGCGAAGTAGCCCAGCACCATGCCCATCAGCGCGTACATCGCCCAGCCGGTGATGCCGTAGTGGAACAGGGTCCAGACGACGGCCTGCCGGGCCGCCTCGATGGTCTCCGGGTCTCCCTCCGGCGGGGCCAGGTAGTGGCTGACCGGTCCGGCGACGGAGAAGAACATCAGGTCGATTCCGATTCCCGCCGCGAACAGCATGGCCGCCCAGGCGAACAGGCCGTAGTCGGGGGTGGAGTGCTTCGGCCCGAGTTTGATGGTCCCGTATCGGGAGAGGGCCACGTAGAGGACGAAGAGCAGATACAGCGTGGCCGCGAGGAAGTAGTACCAGCCGAATCCGGTGGAGATCCAGTCCACCGCTACTCCGATGGTGTTCTCGGCACCGCTCGGCGTGATGATCGCCCAAATGGAGAGGGCCAGGATCAGCGCCGACGAACCGAAGAAGACGACGGGTTTGAGCCGGCTTTCCCCGGGTGGTCTTTCGGCGATCGTGGCGTCCTCGTGCTCCGCGACGTTTCCGCTCTGTCCTTCGGTCGACACGGTCTTGTCCCTCCTGTGTACGGTGCCGGCGGAATGCGACCGCGGACGGCGGACACCCGGCCGCCGATAGGGGTCGTTCCTCCGCCGTGCCTGGTCGGCGCCCCCGTGCGGGGGGTGCCGACGCGGACCGGTCCCGTCGGCAGGAAGGAATACCTGGCTGCTTCGGGTGGTCCGCCGGCTCGTCGCGACGCGCCTGCGTCGAGATTTCTCGTCGCCGCCGACTCGAGCCGGAACATTATCCGTTTCAGGGCGATTATGTGCCGGTGACTCGACGTGATCAACAGTCGATGCGCAATCCGCCGCTGATTCTCGCGTCCGTTCCGCGCCCGCCCGGTCCGTCCGGCCCGGCCACGCCGCGCGGGGGCGGCCGTGTTCGCGTGGCACTTCGCCGCACCGCACGCCTACGATGGAAATCGGCAACTCCCCGGCAGGACTTCCCCGGTGCGGCGGTACGGCGTCATTCGACTCGACCAGGAAAGCAAGGAACATGTCCAGTCTGTTTATCGGTGGGAAGTGGGTGGCGGCCGCGGGCGGCGCCACCCGCGAGGTCCTCAACCCCTATGACCGGTCCGTGGTCCGAACGGTGGACGAGGGCGACGCTGCGGACGCGGAGGCCGCGGTCGCGGCGGCGAGAGCGGCGTTCGACGGCGGACCGTGGCCGGCGTGGTCGGGACGGCAGCGGTCCGACCTGCTGCACCGGGTGGCGGAGTACCTCCAGCGGGACCGGGCGGAGATCGCCCGGCTGGAGACGTTGGACACCGGCAAGACACTCACCGAGGGCGGGATCGACGTCGACGACGTGACGGCGGTGTTCCGCTACTACGCCGGGCAGGCCGAGGCGGACTCCGGGCGGGTGGTGGACGCCGGGGACCTCCGCGTCCGCAGCCGGGTGGTGCACGAGCCGCTCGGCGTCTGCGCGCTGATCGCGCCGTGGAACTACCCGCTGCTCCAGGCGTCGTGGAAGGTCGCGCCGGCACTGGCCGCGGGCAACACCATGGTGGTGAAACCGAGTGAGATCACGCCGCTGAGCACCGTGAAGATGGTGGAGCTGATCGAGGAGGCGGGCGCGCCGCCCGGTGTCGTCAACCTGGTGCTGGGCCCCGGGGCGACGGTCGGGGCCTCGATGGTGGAGAGCCCTCAGGTCGACCTGGTGTCGTTCACCGGCGGTCTGGAGACGGGGCGGCACATCATGCGCGCTGCGGCCGGCACGATGAAGAACATCGCGCTGGAACTCGGCGGCAAGAACCCCAACATCGTGTTCGCCGACGCCGACTTCGAAGCCGCGATCGACTACGCCCTGATGGCCGTCTTCTTCCATGCGGGCCAGGTGTGCTCGGCCGGCACCCGGCTCATCGTGGAGGACTCGCTGCACGACGACTTCGTCGCCGAGCTGGTCACCCGGGCCGAGCGCATCAAGCTCGGCAACGGGCTGGACGCGGACACCGAGAGCGGCCCGCTGGTGTCCGCGGAGCACCGCGACAAGGTCGAGGCGTATGTGGCGCTGGGCGTCGAGGAGGGCGCGCGGCTGGTCGCGGGCGGCAAGCGCCCGGACGACCCCGCCCTGCGGGACGGGTTCTTCTACCGGCCGACGGTGTTCGACGACTGCACCCGGGACATGCGCATCGTGCAGGAGGAGACCTTCGGCCCGATCCTGACGGTGGAGCGCTTCACCGACGAGGACGAGGCGATCGGGCTCGGCAACCACACCGACTACGGGTTGGCGGGCGCCGTGTGGACCACGGACACCGCACGGGCCGAGCGGGTGGCGCGGCGGCTGCGGCACGGCACGGTGTGGATCAACGATTTCGGCCCGTACCTGCCGCAGGCGGAGTGGGGCGGCTTCAAACGCTCCGGCATCGGCAGGGAGCTCGGCGAGGAGGGCCTCGCGGAGTACCGGCAGGCCAAGCACATCTACGAGAACACCGCCCCGGAGCCGCAGCGCTGGTTCGCGCGCTGACCGCGGGCCACGGCCCGCGCCGGCTGCGGGC
>NZ_BAAHCA010000222.1:0-6214 GCF_054776295.1 Streptomyces sparsus | reverse complement strand
TGGAGGCGTGAGCGTCCCGGCCGGTCGCGGCGGCCCCGCTCCGACGGCGGCAGCCTGCGGTGTGAGCGCCCCGCGCGGTGGCCCGAGGACTGAGACCGGGCGGCGCTCGCCCCCCGGCCTGGCTACTGTGGCGGCATGTCACCCGCGAGCCGCTACACGTATCTGGGACCCGAGGGCACTTTCACCGAGGCCGCGTTGCGCACGCTGCCCGAGGCCGCCACCCGCGAACTGGTGCCCATGGTCTCGGTGCCCGCCGCGCTGGACGCGGTGCGCGCCGGCGAGGCGGCGGCGGCCCTGGTGCCGATCGAGAACTCGGTGGAGGGCGGCGTCACCGCGACGCTCGACGAACTGGCCTCCGGCGAACCGCTGATGATCTACCGCGAGGTGCTGCTCCCGATCGCCTTCGCGTTGCTGGTGCGGCCCGGCACGGAACTGGAGTCGGTGAAGACGGTGACCGGGCATCCCGTCGCCCAGCCGCAGGTCCGCAACTGGCTCGCCGCCCATCTGCCGAACGCCGTGTGGGAGTCGGCGGCCTCGAACGCCGACGGCGCCCGGCTGGTCCAGGAGGGCCGGTTCGACGCGGCGTTCGCCGGGGAGTTCGCCGCACCGACCTACGGTCTGGAGGCGCGGGTGAAGGACATCCACGACGCCCAGAACGCCACCACCCGGTTCGTGCTGGTCGGCCGGCCCGCCCGCCCGGCCGCACCGACCGGCGCGGACAAGACGTCGGTGGTGATGTGGCTGCGGGAGGACCATCCGGGTGCGCTGCTGGAGCTGCTCCAGGAGTTCGCCGCGCGCGGCGTGAACATGATGCGCATCGAGTCGCGCCCGACGGGTGAGGGCATCGGCCGGTACTGCTTCTCGGTGGACTGCGAGGGCCACCTCCAGGACCGGCGGGTCGGGGACGTGCTGATGGGGCTGAAGCGGGCCTGCCAGCGGGTGCGGTTCCTGGGCTCGTATCCGCGCGCCGACGCCGTCCGGCCCGAGCTGCGACCGGGTACGGCGGACGCCGACTTCACCGCCGCGGCGGACTGGGTGCAGCGCTGTATGGACGGCCGCGGCTGACCCCGGGCACACGCAGCGCCCCGGGGGCGCAGGCCGAGCCGGGGGCGCCGGCGTCCTACGCGCCCCGGGGCGCCGGGGCCCTACACCCCGGGCGCCCCCGAAGGGTGCCGGACACCGCGAGAGATGCCGCAAAGTTATCCACAGGGCACTGGGGGTGCTGTGCACAAGTCGACACGTGAATCCGACACTGTCGACATATCCGCACCCAAGGCGCAGAGGTACCCACAGCCACACGGGTCCGGCGCGATTCGTCCAACCGCCATGATCAGCTCACTCCGAGGCGGCAATTCCCCCCGAAGGCGTGTGTAACGACGGTTTGCTCGGGGAATTCATGGCCCCGCACGAAACCCGGTAAAGGATCTTCACCGCTTTCCACAGAATCCCCCACCGCCCTGTGGATAACTTTGCGGAAGACGGCGCAACTGTGGATAACGACGGTTAACAGCACCCGCCGCACAGCCAGGTCAGCCCGCCCCACCGGCCGACCCGCACCGCGTCCGCAGGCGGCCCGCACCGCCCCGTACACCGCGACCCCGCCCCCGGCCGCCCCGCCAGACGACCTCGTCATTGACCACCACCCGAGCCGGTCGAGGACCGGGAGCGGCACTTTGCCCGCCCACGGCGAATTCCCCTCGCGAAGTCGCCCCGCCTTCCCGTCCCGGCCACCCGATGTCCACCGGGCACCCGCCCGGCTTCTCCGCGCTCACCATTTACCGGTATTGCAAAACGGACAAAAACCCATCAAGCGGGATAACGGTTCGAGGGCAGGCCGCCGGTCCCGGTAACCTGAGGGCGTGATTGACCTTCGCCTGCTCCGTGAGGACCCCGACCGTGTGCGCGCCTCCCAGCGCGCCCGAGGAGAGGACGTCGCCCTCGTCGACGCGCTCCTCCTGGCCGACGAGCGGCGCAGGTCGTCCGGCGTCCGCTTCGACGAGTTGCGCTCCCGGCAGAAGCAGCTCGGCAAACTGATCCCCAAGGCCACCGGCGACGAGAAGACGGACCTGCTCGCGCAGGCCGCCGAGCTGTCCGCCGCGGTGAAGGCCGCCGACGCCGAGCAGGACGAGGCCGCCGAGGAGACCCAACGGCTGCTGCGGCAGCTGGGCAACCTCGTGCACCCCGAGGTGCCGGTGGGCGGCGAGGAGGACTTCACCGTCCGGGAGACCCTCGGCACCCGCCGCGACTTCGCCGCCGAGGGCTTCGAGCCCAGGGACCACCTGGAGCTGGGCCAGCTGCTGGGCGCCATCGACGTCGAGCGCGGCGCGAAGGTCTCCGGCTCGCGCTTCTACTACCTGACGGGCGTCGGCGCGCTGCTGGAGCTGGCGCTGGTCAACGCGGCCATCGCGCAGGCGACGGAGGCCGGCTTCGTACCGATGCTCACCCCCGCGCTGGTCAAGCCGCGGGCCATGGAGGGCACGGGCTTCCTCGGCCAGGCCGCGGAGAACGTCTACCACCTGGAGAAGGACGACTACTACCTGGTCGGCACCTCCGAGGTCCCGCTCGCCGCCTACCACATGGACGAGATCATCGAGTCCTCCCAGCTGCCCCTGCGGTACGCCGGGTTCTCGCCCTGCTTCCGGCGCGAGGCGGGCACCTACGGCAAGGACACCCGCGGCATCTTCCGGGTGCACCAGTTCGACAAGGTCGAGATGTTCTCCTACGTCGACCCGGCCGACTCCGAGGCGGAGCACATGCGGCTGCTGGAGTGGGAGAAGCAGTGGCTGACGGCCCTGGAGCTGCCGTTCCAGGTCATCGACGTCGCCACCGGGGACCTCGGCGCCTCTGCCTCGCGCAAGTTCGACTGCGAGGCGTGGATCCCGACCCAGGGCAAGTACCGCGAGCTGACGTCGGCGTCGAACTGCAACGAGTTCCAGGCCCGGCGGCTCTCCATCCGGATGCGCGACGGCAAGCGGGTCCAGCCGGTCGCCACCCTGAACGGCACGCTGTGCGCGGTCCCGCGCACCATCGTGGCGCTGCTGGAGAACCACCAGCAGCCGGACGGCTCGGTCCGTGTGCCGCAGATGCTGCGGCCCTATCTCGGGGGCCGGGAACTGCTGAAGCCGGTCGGCGCGTGAGCTTCCCGTACCGGCTGGTCGCCACCGACCTGGACGGCACGCTGCTGCGCAGCGACGACACCGTCTCCCCCCGCACCCGGGAGGCGCTCGACGCGGAGACCGCCGCCGGGGCGGAGGAGCGGGTCGTCACCGGCCGGGCGGTGCCCTGGACGCGGCACATCCTGGACGACCTGGGCTACCGCGGGCTGGCGGTGTGCGGGCAGGGCGCGCAGGTCTACCACGCCGGTGAGCACCGGCTGCTGACCTCGGTGACGCTGGACCGCAGGCTGGCGTCGGCGGCGGTGGCGAAGATCGAGGCGGAGATCGGCCCGCTGGCCGTGGCCGCGTCCCGCGACGGCATCGACGGTGCCGTGCTGGTCGGTCCCGGCTACCGCGTGCAGGAGGGTCCGCTGCCGGTCCTGCCGTTCGAGGACGAGGCCGAGCTGTGGGCCGAACCGCTCAACAAGCTGTACGTGCAGCACGCCTCCCTGGACGACGACGAGCTGGCCGAAGCGGCACGGCGGATCGTCGGCGACCTGGTCGGTGTCACGATGGCCGGGCCCGGCATAGTGGAACTGCTTCCGCTGGGCCTGTCCAAGGCGACGGGGCTGTCGCTGGCCGCCCGCCGGCTCGGCGTCACCGCGGCCGAGACGATCGCCTTCGGTGACATGCCCAACGACCTGCCGATGTTCGGGTGGGCGGCGCACGGCGTGGCCATGGCCAACGCCCATCCCGAGCTGCTCGCGGCGGCTGACGAGACGACCACCTCCAACGACCTGGACGGCATCGCCGAGGTCCTGGAACGCCTGCTGGCAGGCTGACGGTCCCGCGCCCCGGCGCCCGCTCGCGCCCCGCGTCCGCAGCCGCGCCACGCCTGCTCCGGACGTGCCGCGCACCCGGGCGCCGCAGCCCGCCGGGGTTACCCTCCGGCTATGACACGGACAGTGGTGATCAGCGGCGGCGGCACCGGCATCGGTCTGGCGACGGCGCGGTGCTTCGCCGCCCGCGGCGACCTGGTGGTCCTGGTGGGGCGCAGGGCCGAGGTGCTGGACAGGGCCGCGGACGAGGTGCCCGGGGCACTGCGGGTGGCCGCCGACCTGGCCACCCCGGAGGGCGCCCGCGCGGTCGAGCGCTTCGTCGCGGACGAGTGCGGCGCGGTGGACGTGCTGGTCCACAACGCGGGTGGCGACGGCGCTCGGGAGCCGGAAGCGGTGCGGGACCCGGGGCCCGGGGACGAGCCGGGGCCCGGGGACGGTGACGCGGTGGCCGCCGCCGATCCGTTGCCGGCGGTGGAACGGAACTGGACGCTCAACTTCCGGCTGAACACGCTCACCGCCGTACTGCTGACCGAGGCGTTGCAGGCCCGGCTGGCGTCACCGGGCGGGCGGGTGCTGTTCGTCAGCTCCATCGCCGCGCAGCGCGGCTCCGGTTCGACCGCCTACGCGGCCGGAAAGGCGGCCCTGCACCCCTACGCCTTCGACCTGGCCCGGCGACTGGGCCGACGCGGTGTGACGGTGAACCTGGTGGCGCCCGGATACGTCGAGGGCACCGATTTCTTCGGTGCGGGCCTGCCCACCGAACGGCGCGCCCAGCTCGTCGAGGAGACCCTGACCGGCCGCCCCGGGGAGCCGGGTGACGTGGCGGAGACCCTGCACTGGCTGGCCTCGCACGCCGCCGGCCACATCACCGGCCAGGTGGTCCACGTCAACGGTGGCGCCGCCCTCGGTCGCTGACGGCCTGTGCCCTCCCGTCGACCGGCCGGTTCGGGGCCGTATGGTCCGCCGCCCGGTCTCAGTGGCCGCCGATGCGGCGGTTGCGGCCGGCGCCGAGGCCGAGCAGGGCCAGGGCGACGCACAGCGCCAGCAGCAGCGCGAGCGGCAGCCGCCAGCCCCCGGTGAGCTGGTGCACCGCGCCCAGGGTCAGGGGCCCGGCGGCGGCCAGCAGGTAACCCCAGGTCTGGGCCATGCCGGAGAGCCGGGCCGCGATGTGGGCGTCCCCTGACCGCAGCACGATCATCGTCAGCGCCAAGCCGACCGTGCCGCCCTGGCCGACACCGAGCAGCGCGGCCCACAGCCACGCCCCCTCGACCGGGGAGACGAGCAGGCCGGTCACCCCGGACGCCATCAGGGCCACCACTGCGACGGCGAGCAGCCGCTGGCTGCTGAGCCGTCCGGCGACGAGCGGCACCACGAACGAACCGGCCATCTGGACCAGGGTGCTGAACGCGAAGACCAGCCCGGCAGTGCCCCTGTCCATGCCGTGGTCGATGAAGATGGTCGGCAGCCAGGCGATCGTCACGTACGCCACGGTCGACTGGAGGCCCATGAACAGCGTGACCTGCCAGGCCAGGGCGGAGCGGGTCAGGACCGGCCCGGCCGCCGCCGGCGTGCTGGTGACGGCCGGACCGTCGAGCCGGGCGCCGCGGGTGACCACCAGGTGCGGCAGCCAGGCCGCCGCGGCGACCACCGCGAGCAGCGCCCAGGACACCAGGCTGCCCTGCCAACCGCCGAGCAGGCCCTCCAGCGGGACGGCGACCGCGGCCGAGACGGTCGCACCGCCGATCATCGCCGTGGTGTAGAGGGCCGTCATGCCGGCCGCGTGGTCGGGAAAGTCCCGCTTGACCAGGCCCGGCATCAGCACGTTGAGCAGGGCGATGGCGCCGCCGACCACCGCGCAGCCGCCGAACAGGGCGAGCGTGGGCGGCGCGACGCGCAGCACGATGCCGCCGGCGAGCAGCAGCAGCGCCCCGAACAGCACGGTCTCGGTGCCGAAGAGGCGGGCGAGCCTCGGCGCGATCGGCGAGACGAGCCCCATGAAGACCAGCGGGATCGTGGTGATCAGGCTGCTGCCGGTGGCGGTGAGGCCGAAGTGCGCCCCGATCTCGCCGACCAGCGGTGAGACGCCGGCGAGGGCGGCGCGCATGTTGACCGCGGCCAGCACGATGCCGGCCAGCAGCAGCACGGTACGGCTGCGTCGGCCGTCCCGGGGCGTCGCCGGTACGGAGGCGGCCGGGCGGGTTTGTGCGGTGGCGGTGGTGGGTCGGGCCTCGGCGAGGCTGTCGGGGCTGGCCGTGGACACGTGAGGGCCTTTCGGGTGGT
>NZ_BAAHCA010000221.1:0-6266 GCF_054776295.1 Streptomyces sparsus | reverse complement strand
CGGTCGGCGGCGGCGCGGACGCCCGCCGGGTCGCGTCCGCACACGGCGGCCATGACGGGCCGCAGCGGCAGGTCGAAGACGCGGCCGACGGTGCGCCAGCCCTGCGAGTGGGCGGCACCCATGAAGGCGTAGCCGACCATGCCCACGCCGAGCGGCGGCGCGGAGGTGTCGTGCTGCATGGAAGTCCCCCTGTCAGTTGAAACCGGTGGGCATGTACTCGTCGACGTTGTCCTTGGTCACGACGGCCGAGTACAGGGTCAGTGAGGCGGGGATCTCGAACTCGGACAGTCCGCTGACGCCCTTGCCCTGGGCGAGCGCCCTGGCCAGGTCGATCGCGGAGGCGGCCATGGTCGGCGGGTAGAGCACCGTCGCCCGCAACACGCTGTTTCCGGCCTTGATGGCCTCCATCGCGTGCTTGGACCCGGCACCGCCGACCATCAGGAACTCGTCCCGACCGGCCTGCTTGATGGCGCGCTCGGCGCCCACGCCCTGGTCGTCGTCGTGGTTCCAGAGGGCTTCGAACTCCGGTGCCGCGCGCAGCAGTTGCGCCATCTTGGACTGGCCGGACTCGACGGTGAACTCGGCCGCCTGCCGGGCCACCTTCTTGATGTTGGGGTAGTTCTTCAGCGCGTCGTCGAAGCCGCGGGTGCGCTCCTGGGTGAGCTCCAGGTTGTCCAGGCCCGCGAGTTCGACCACCCGGGCGTTGCGCTTGTCCTTCAGCTGCTCGCCGATGTAGCGGCCGGCGTTCAGCCCCATGCCGTAGTTGTCACCGCCGATCCAGCAGCGGTAGGCCTGCGGCGAGTCGAAGATCCGGTCGAGGTTGACCACCGGCACTCCCGCCCGCATGGCCTTCAGCCCGACCTGGGTGAGGGCCTTGCCGTCGGAGGGCAGCACCACCAGGACGTCGACCTTCTTGTTGATCAGGGTCTCGATCTGGCCGATCTGCTGGGCGTTGTCGTTGGAGCCCTCGGTGATCTCCAGCGTGACGTCCTCGTACTGCGCGGCACGCTTCTCGGCCTGCTCGTTGATGGCGTTCAGCCAGCCGTGGTCGGCCTGCGGGCCGGCGAAGCCGATGGTGACCTGCTTGCCGGGCTTGTCGTCGGCGGCCTGGGCCTGCCCGGACTCGGAGGCCTTGCTGTCGTTGCTCTCGTTGCTGGTGCAGCCCGCGAGCAGGACGCCGGCGGAGGCCGCGGCCGAACCGAGCAGCAGGCCTCGTCGGCTGGGGAGGGACGAACGGGTGGCTGGGTTTCTCTTCGGTGCTGGATTCACGGCACACGACCCTTCGGGGAAGGCTTCGCTGGGTGGGTCAGGGATGGTCGGCGCGCGAACGGCGCTGGAGGAGCACCGCGGCGACGATGATGGCGCCCTTGGCGATCTGCTGGGACGCGCTCTGCAGGTTGTTGAGGGCGAACAGGTTGGTGATGGTGGTGAAGACGAGCACGCCGAGCACCGAACCGGTGATGGTGCCCCGGCCTCCGCTGAGCAGGGTGCCGCCGATGATCGCCGCGGCGATGGCGTCCAGCTCGTAGAGGTTGCCGTTGGTGTTCTGTCCGGAGCCGGTGAGCACGATGAGCATGAAGGCGGCGATGCCGCAGCACAGCCCGGACAGCAGGTAGAGCATCAGGCGCTGCCGCTTGACGGCGATGCCCGCCAGCCGGGCCGCTTCGGCGTTGCCGCCCACGGCGACGGTGCGCCGGCCGAACGTCGTCCGCCCCAGGATCAGCCAGCCGGCGACGGTGACGGCCGCGAAGACCAGCACCAGCGGCGGGATGCCCAGCACGTACGAGTCGCGCTCGCCCAGCGACAGCACCGGCTGGACGGTGACCATCTGGGTCTTGCCCTCGCTGAGTTGCAGCGCGAGACCGCGGGCGGCGGCCAGCATGGCGAGCGTCGCGATGAACGGCACCATCGGCCCGTAGGCGATCAGCACGCCGTTGACGAGGCCGCAGCCGACGCCCACCAGGACGGCGCACATCAGGATGCCGGCGAGACCGAACTCCTGGGTGGCCACCGTCGTCGCCCACACCGAGGCCAGCGCGACGATCGCGCCCACCGACAGGTCGATGCCGCCGCCGATGATCACGAAGGTGACTCCGACCGTCACCACGCCGATCACCGACGCCTGGGTCAGGATGAGTTGCAGGTTGCCGGTGCTCAGGAACTGCTCGGGTCGGGTGATGGCCCCCACCACGACGAGCAGGGCGAGCACGCCGAGCAGGGAGAGGTTGCGCACGTCGACGAACCGGGCCAGCGGTCCACCGCGGGCCGGGCCGCCAGCGGCGCCGGGCGGCGGGCCGGGAGGTCCCGCCTTGGTGAGGGAGGGCGGGGAATTCAGCACGTTGGCCTGCCTTCCGGGTCGTGGGAACCTGCCATGACGAGGTCGAGCACACGATGCTCGGTGAGGTCCCGGGCGGCGGCGGTGTGCACGACCTGCCCCTCACGCAGCACCAGCACCCGGTCCGCCAGGCCGAGGACTTCGGGGAGTTCACTGGAGACCAGCAGCACCGCCACGCCGTCGGCGGCCAGCCGGCGGATCAGGGCGTAGAGCTCGGACCGGGCGCCGACGTCCACGCCGCGGGTCGGCTCGTCCAGCAGCAGCACCTTGCAGCCGCGCAGCAGCCAGCGCGCCAGTACCGCCTTCTGCTGGTTGCCGCCGGAGAGGGTGCGCACCGGCCGGTCGGGGTCGTCCGGGTGCAGGGACAGGTCACGGGTCCGGGCGTGCGCGGCGGACCGTTCGGCGTCGCGGTCGAGCCAGCCGCCGCGGGAGAACCTGGCGAGGGAGGAGACGCTGACGTTGCGGGTGACGGACTCCAGCAGCAGCAGCCCCTGCGCCTTGCGTTCCTCCGGGGCCAGGCCGAGCCCGGCGCGTACCGCCGCGCCGACGCTTCCCGGACGTAGCGGGCGCCCGTCCACCAGCACCCGTCCCGAGGTGGGACGGCGGGCGCCGTAGACGGTCTCCAGGATCTCCGAGCGTCCGGAGCCGACCAGACCCGCCAGGCCGACGATCTCACCGGCCCGCACGGAGAGGTCCAGCGGCGCGAACTCCCCCTGTCTGGTGAGCTGTTCGACCCGCAGCACAGGCTCGGCGTCGGGACGCGCGGCCTCCGCGCGGGCGGGGAAGGCGTAGGCGACGTCGCGGCCGGTCATCAGCGCCACCACGTCCCGGGTGGTCGTGGTGCGGGCCGGCAGGCCGCGGGCGACGGCCCGCCCGTCCTTCAGCACCGTCACCCGGTCGCCGATCCGGCGGATCTCCTCCAGCCGGTGTGAGATGTAGATGACCGCGACCCCGTCCGCGGTGAGTTCACCGACGATCCGGAACAGGTTGTCGACCTCGTCGGAGTCGAGCACGGCCGACGGCTCGTCCATCACGATCAGTCGGACCTCGTGGGAGAGCGCCCTGGCCATCGACACGATCTGCCGTCCGGCCGCGGACAGTGAGCCGACGCTCCGCCCCGGGTCGATCTCGGGGTGCCCCAACTTCCGCAGCAACTCGGCGGTCGAGGCGACGAGTTGTCGGCGCCGGACGAAGCCGGCCGCAGCCGGTTCGTGTCCCAGGTGCACGTTCTCCGCGACGGACAGGCCCTCCACCAGGTCCAGTTCCTGGTAGATGGTCGCCACACCGAGCGCCGTCGCCGCGCTGGGCGAGCTGAGCGTGACCGGTTCGCCTCGCCAGGTGATGTGTCCCTCGTCCGGCTGGTGGGCGCCGGAGAGCACCTTGATCAGCGTGGACTTGCCGGCGCCGTTCTGGCCCAGCAGGCAGTGCACCTCGCCGGGCAGCACGTCGAGGTCGACGCCGTCCAGGGCGCGAACGCCGGGAAAGGTCTTGGTGATTCCGGTCATGGTGAGCACGGGTGCGTCGGGTGGGGACGCCATGGCATGCCTCCTCGGCGTGCCGCCGGTGAGCGGGCAGGGCTGATCACCGGTGCGGCTTGCGGGTGCGGCGGGAGCGGGTGCGGGTACGACGGGGTACGGGTGCGGCGTCCTACGGCGACGGCGCGACAGCGGTGCGGCTTCGGTGGTGCTGGCCTCGGCGGTGCGTGCTTCGGCGAGTGGTGCGGCTCGGGCGGTGCGGTACGGCTCGGGCGGTGCGGGTCGTGCGGTGGTGCGGCTCAGGGGGCGGTGCGGTCGTGCGGCGGTGCGGGGCCGGGGCCCGGTGGTGCGGTCAGGCCGGGGAGAACAGGTGGTCGCTGATCAGGCGGGCGGCGCCGGTGACGCCTGCGGCCGGGCCGAGTTCTCCCAGGACGATGGGCAGGTTGCCGGTCGCCAGTGGTAGCGACTGGCGGTAGACCTGGGTGCGGATACTGGCGAGCAGGGTGTGGCCGAGGCCGGTCACCCCACCTCCGATCACCACGAGGCCGGGGTTGAAGAAGCTGACCAGGCCGGCGATGACGTGGCCGGTGCGGGTGCCGCCGGCCCGGATGAGATCCAGGCTGGTGGTGTCCCCGGCTGCCGCGGCGGCGGCCACGTCGGCCGCGGTGAGCCGACCCGCCGCCGCGAGTCGGACGGCCAGTTCCTGGGAACGGCCGTCGGCCGCGGCGGTCTCGGCGTCCCGGGCGAGGGCGGCGCCGCTGAAGTGCGCCTCCAGGCAGCCGCGGTTGCCGCAGGCGCACTGCCGGCCGTCCGGTTCCACCTGGATGTGGCCGATGTCGCCCGCGCTGCCGGTGGTACCGCGGTGCACCTCACCGCCTGCGACGATGCCGCAGCCGATGCCGGTGCCGATCTTGACGCAGATGAAGTCCCGGACACTGCGGGCCACTCCGGCCTGCTGCTCGCCCATCGCCATCAGGTTGACGTCGTTGTCGACCATGACCGGGCAGCCGAGTTCCTGGCTGAGCGCCTCCCGCACGGGGAAACCGTCCCAGCCGGGCATGATCGGCGGTGCGACCGGCACGCCCTCGGGAAACCGCACCGGGCCCGGCACGCCGATCCCGGCGCCGTCGAAGCCCTCGGCCAGGCCGGTGGCCCTGAGCTTGGCGGCCATGGTGAGCACCTGCTCGAAGACGGCGACGGGCCCCTCGCGGACGTCCATGGGCTGGTTGAGGTGGCCGAGGATCTCCAACTCGCCGTTGGTGACGGCCACGTCGATCGAGGTGGCACCGATGTCCACGCCGAGCAACCGCAGTTGCGGTGCGAGTCGCACGTTGTGGGAGCGGCGCCCGCCCCGGGAGGCGGCCAGGCCGTCGGCGACCACCAGGCCCGTCTCCAGCAGCCGGTCGATCTCCACGGCCAGTTTGGATCGCGAGAGCTCCACCTGGTCGCCCAGTTGGGCCCGCGAGTTGGCCCCGCCGTCACGCAGCAGCCGGAGCAGCCGCGCCTGATGGGCGTTGCCGGGTCGTGCCGTCATGCGCCTCACGCTGCCCCTCCCTCCCCCTGTGACGACCGGGGAACGTGTGCCTGTTGACGCCCGGCGAGTCGGCCACGCCGGGGCTTTCACGGGAACGTAGCAGCGGACCGCCGGGGTGGGAAGAAGTTGTGCAGCAATCGAGGCAGACTTTTTCCCGACCGAGGACAAAGGGGGTCCGTGGTCTCGGGCCGGGCCGGGGCCTGCGTCGGAGAGCTCCACCGGGGCGTCCGGAAGCGACCGGGCTCCGGAGGCCCGCGGCGCGGCGGTCCCAGGGAGGAGGCCCGGCCGGTCCCGGGGCAGCCGTGGCCACTCAGCGGCGGTGCGCCGCGGGCGGCACCGTCCGCAGTAGGAAAGCGACGGCCGCACGGAGGGACGTTCGCGGGTGCGACGAGGTCGTTCAGGTCCTGCCCTCGTGCTGGGCCTGCCTGAGCGGCGCGGCCTCCGGCATCCAGTCCGCGAACACCACGTGGAAGCCGGCCTTGCGGTACTCCGCGCACACCGCGCGGTCGTCGTCGACGACCACCGCGACCGGCCGCCGGGCCGCCAGGCGCTCCAGCAGGGCCGGTTTGGTCACGCGGGCGGGACGCCGGTCACCGTCGCCGCGCATCCACAGGTCGCCGGACGGCAGTCCCTGTTCGGCGAGCCACAGCTCGGTGTCCTCCCGGCAGCGCTCGGGGCGGCCGGTGACGTATCCCAGGTCGCACTCGTGGGCCCACTGCTGGGCGAGCGCGACCCCCTCCGCCAGCGGCGGGTCCTGCCGGGCGGCCCGGAAGAACGCGTCCCAGTCCTTGCGGCCCGGCGCCACGAAGTGCAGGCGGTGCCGGGCGTCGCTCAGGGTGCCGTCCAGGTCGAAGACCGCGATCGGCCGTGTCGCTGTTCCCATGCCGGCAGCCTACGACGCGGGCCGCCGCGGCGCGGCGCC